>JANORP010000244.1:0-26394 GCA_031415375.1 Bacteroidota bacterium
CTATTGTCGGCCCCTGTGTTGGGTGCGTTCCACAGCGAGGACGTAGATTTCAACTTTCCGCCTGCGACACCCGATCCGCCTAGGAACTCGACCAGTTGCGTCCACTCAGTCCGTGTCGGCACATGCCAGCCCGTTGGTGCCAACTTCGCGGAACTAGCAGCCTGCCAATTGTACAGTTTCCCATAGACCGTGTTGTTGGAGGCGACACCTTCATAGAGCGCATAGGCACCCGCGCTTGCCGCAGCCCAAGCCGAGTCATTCAGGCCAGTCGCGATGGCTGTGCCATCGTTGTACTTGGTAGTGATGAGATTTTGGGTCATCCAATACTGGTCGCCGATTTTGACGACAGCATATTCGTTGCCATCGATGTCCTTGACGGGTTCGAGGTTGGGATCGTCTTTCTTACAGCTCACAAAGAGTACTGAAACGGCAAACGCAAAGCAAAAGAGTGTTTTTTTCATAGTGGTAATTTAAGATTCTGCGCTGCGCCTACAAGGAGCAAAGACCCCAACAAAAGCAGCGCACAAAGCTAAAATAAATGCGCTGATTTTCCTCCATGCAAGCAGGCCTACCCTGGTTGTATGACAAAAAAGGGCCGCTCTCACAAGCGGCCCTTCCAAAATTCGTTTCAAGACAAGGCATCACCCCGCATTGGCCAAGGCCTCTGCACCGGCGACGATTTCCAAGATTTCCTTGGTGATCGCGGCTTGGCGAGCCTGGTTGTAGGCGAGCTTGAGCTGCTTGATGAGTTCCTCGGCGTTGGTGGTGGCGTTGTCCATGGCCACCATTCTTGCGCCCTGTTCGCCCGCATTGCTTTCGAGCACGGCTTTGAAAAAGCGTGTGCGAAGGCTTTTGGGGATCAAATCCTTCATGATATCGGCCTTATTGGGCTCGAAAATGTAGTCGGAATTGTTTTTGGCAACTGCTCCAGCTGCGACAGGAGCCACCTCGGCGGCACCTGCGATCGGGAGAAAGTGCTCATGCTTGCGCACTTGGGTCATCACGTTTTTGAACTCGTTGAAGACGAGATCGACGCGATTCCAAGTACCAGCCACAAAACCATCCATCACCAGCGTCGCGACAGCATTCACCGTCTCGAAGCTCAGGTTGGCGAAGACGTCATTGTTTTCGCCGACAAGCGGGAAACCACGACGCTTGAAATACTCGTAGGCCTTCTTGCCAATCGCCAGCACCGTGACATTGCCAGCAGCGAGTTGCTCGGGATACACTTCCTTGGCGACACGATGGGCTTCTTTGTTCACATTGGTGTTGAAGGCGCCACAAAGACCACGGTTGGAGGTGACCACGACCAGCAATACCTTTTCAGCATCCTGCTGCACAGCGTAGGGGCTGTCAAGCTCCTCCGACATGTCGGCAGCGATATTGGCCATGATCTCGCTGAGCTTTTTGGCGTAGGGGCGCAGTTGCACAATGGCATCTTGTGCACGCTTGAGCTTGGCTGCCGCCACCATTTTCATGGCACGGGTGAGCTGCTGCGTGGACTTGACGCTCTTGATCCGCTCCCTTAATTCCTTTGTATTCGCCATTGCGGCCGAGATTAATTACTGTTAAACCTTGAAAGTGGCCGCGACTTGCTTGGCCGATTCGTTGAGTGCCTTTTCGATCTCAGGCTTGGTCACGTCACCACCTTTCTTGGCCAGCTCGACCAAGACTTCTTTGTGGTTGAAACGCAAGTCTTCGATGAATGCGCGCTCGAATTCCTTGATCTTCTCGACAGGCACCACGTCCAAAAGACCCTTGGTACCAGCGAAAATAATCGCAATTTGCTCCTCAACCCGCACAGGGCTGTATTGCTTTTGCTTCAAAATCTCGACCAGACGCTTGCCACGCTCAAGCTGAGCAAGGGTGGATTTGTCAAGGTCGGAACCAAACTTGGAAAACGCTTCCAACTCGCGGTATTGTGCGAGGTCCAACTTCAGGGTACCAGCCACTTTTTTCATCGGCTTGATCTGCGCATTGCCACCCACGCGGCTCACGGAGATACCGACGTTGATCGCGGGACGCACGCCAGAGTTGAAGAGGTTGGCTTCCAGGAAGATCTGACCGTCTGTGATCGAGATCACGTTGGTCGGGATATAGGCAGACACGTCGCCTGCTTGTGTTTCAATGATCGGAAGCGCCGTCAAAGAACCACCACCTTTTACAAATTTTTTGAACGCCTCTGGGAGGTCGTTCATGTCGGCTGCGATCTCATCGTTTTCGATGATCTTGGCAGCACGCTCAAGGAGACGGCTGTGAAGGAAAAACACGTCACCTGGGTAAGCCTCACGACCTGGAGGGCGGCGCAGCAACAGCGAAACTTCGCGGTAAGCAACAGCCTGCTTGGAGAGGTCATCAAAGATCACGAGTGCGTGGCGACCTGAGTCACGGAAAAATTCGCCAATCGCAGCACCTGCAAACGGAGCGAAGTATTGCAACGGCGCAGGTGAGGATGCAGGAGCAGCCACGACCACTGTATAGTCCATGGCACCTGCCTTGTCCAAAGCCTTGACGACCTGGGCAATGGTAGAGCCTTTTTGACCACAAGCGACGTAGATGCAAAATACAGGCTCGCCCTTGTCGTAAAACTCTTTTTGGTTCACGATGGTATCGATGGCCACAGCGGTCTTGCCCGTCTGACGATCACCGATGATGAGCTCACGCTGACCACGACCGATTGGAATCATGGCGTCGATCGCCTTGAGGCCCGTCTGCAATGGCTGGGCCACTGGCTGACGGTAAATCACGCCTGGGGCTTTGCGCTCAAAAGGAGAGTCAAAGAATTCGCCACCCATAGGCCCCTTGCCGTCGATCGGCTCGCCCAGTGGATTGATGACGCGACCAATCATGCCTTCGCCCACTGGCAAGGAAGCAATGCGACCAGTACGTTTCACCGTGTCACCTTCTTTGATGCCTTCAGTTTCGCCAAAGAGCACGGCACCGACGTTGTCTTCTTCAAGGTTCAACACCATGCCACGCAGGCCGTTTTGAAACTCGATCAACTCGCCAGCCTGTACTTTGGAAAGGCCGTATATCCTTGCGATACCGTCACCGATTTGGAGCACAGTGCCGACTTCTTGCAGTTCAGCTTCGGTTTTGAAGCCGCTCAACTGCTGACGCAGAATGGCGGATACTTCATCCGGTCTTACTTCTACCATTGCTATACCTGTTTAACGTAGGGATTACTGTCAAATTCAAATCTCAGAGCCCGCAGGCGGGCCGCCACACTGGCATCAAACTGCTTGTCGCCAATGTTCAAAATGAAGCCACCGATCAATTCCTTGTCGATGATCTGCACAATTTCAAATTGGGTGTTGAGTTCCTTCTCGACCTGTGCTTTGATCATTGCCACTTGCGCAGCAGAAAGCGGAGCAGCGCTCCTGAGCTCACCACGGGTGATGTTGCTCATCTTGTCATATTGGAACAAGTAGCGCTCGGCGATGTCGTCCAGGTAACCTTCGCGCTTTTTGCGCACGATGATCTCGATCAGGGTCTGGGTGATGTCGCAGAAGCTATCCTTGAAAATCTCGTTCAAGATTTTCTGTTTTTTGTCGCCCTTGATCAGCGGGCTTTCCAGCATGTTCACGAAGTCTGGGTTGCTTCGGCACACGCGCTGGATCAGTTGGAAGTCCTCGCGCACGCGCTCGACTTGCCCACGCTCTTGTGCGAGCACGAGGATCGAGTTGGCGTAGCGGTCTCCGAGTTTGATCTCAATCATGGTGCTCTTAGTTAAGGTTCAGATCGTTCACAAACTTATTGACCACGTCCTCTTGGACCTTGGTATTGCTGAGCTCTTGGCGCAGGATCTTCTCTGCCACCTCGATGGAAAGCTGGGCGACTTGGTTTTTCACATCGACAAGGGCACGCATCTTTTCAGAGCGGATCTCCTCGAGTGCTTTCTCGACCATGCGCTTGTACTCCTTCTCAGCATCCTGACGCGATTTGGCCACGATTTCCTCACCCATGGTGCGGGCCTCCTTGAGCATGCCTTCGCGCTCGGCGCGGGCAGCTGCAAGCAGGGTCTCGTTTTCAGCCTTCATGCTCGCCATTTCTTCGCGAACCTTCTTTGCCTCGTCGAGCGATTGTTGGATGCCGTCTTCGCGCTCGTGGATGGCCTTCATGATCGGCTTCCAAGCATACTTAGACAGGAGAAGGACCAGGATCACGAAGATGATCAGTGCCCAGAAGAATAAACCAAGTTTAGGTGCTAACAGTTCCATTTTATTTCTTAGCCGCTTTTTGCGAACCTTATTCCTTTTTCCTAAAAATCATTTTCAGCACAATGACCGCTACGGCGCCCTGCATTGCTGCCGGGCTTATCATCGTCCCACAAAAGCCCAAAAGTCAGCAACATTGAAACTTGCGCTTTCCTAGGGGCGGATGGAAGGCCGAGGCATTCCCTCGGCCTGTTTTCCATCGTTTTTCAATTAACCGTTGCCACCGAGTACGGCAAGCAAACAGATCACTTCGCCAAAGAGAGCAACCCCTTCAACGAACGCTGCAGTAAGAATCATGTTGGCGCGGATTTCGCCAGATGCTGATGGCTGACGGGCGATCGACTCCACAGCTGCTGCTGCGAGTTTACCAATTCCGTAACCTGCACCGATGACGGCCAATCCGGCCCCGATTCCTGCTCCTGCTACTGCATCCATGATGTTAAGTATTTATAGTGATACAAAATGAACAAACAAATCAATGATGTGCCTCGGCACCATGTCCCTCGTCATGGGAATGGGTCTCCATCGCCTGGCCGATAAACACAGCCGTGAGCAAGGAAAATACAAAGGCCTGCACAGCGGCCACCAGCAACTCCACCATAAAGATGAAGAGCGAAAATGCCAGCGACAGCGGCATAATCGTATAGGCACCTGCTGCGCTATGCCCGTTGTCACCCAAGATGAAGATGAGCGAGATGAGCGCCAGTACCATGAAGTGACCCGCCGAGATGTTGGCGAAAAGACGTATGGCAAGTGCCGCTGGACGTGTGAAAAAGCCCATGAGCTCCACCACCAGCATCAAAGGCTTCATCCAGATCGGAACGCCAGGAAACCAGAAGATGTGCATCCAGAAGTCCTTGGTGGAGTTGGCGACGATGAGCACCATCGTGAGCATGGCGAGCATGATCGTGATGGTCGTGTTGCCAGCGATATTGCTGCTCAGTGGGGTCAAACCCAGCAAGTTGCTAAACCAAATGAAGAAGAAAAGTGTCAAGAAATAAGGGACGAATTTCTCGTGCTTGCCATGGAGATAGGGCTTGGCGACATCGTCACGCACAAAGAGGATCACAGGCTCCATAAAGCTTTGCAATCCCTTGGGCGCCATGCCTCCGCGCTTCTTGTAAGCGCGTGCAACGCTGGTAAACATGAGGAAGATCACGATGGCCACAATCAAGATGTGCAACGCTGTCTTGGTCATGGAAAAGTCGATCAAGGTCGCGCCTTGAACCAACTCGTAGGCAGTAACGTGCTCGATCAAAGCTTCCTTAGCGCCGGCTGCATCGCGCTTTATGCCCTTGTGGTGTACAAAGGCATATTTGCCAGCATTTTCCGTTTCAAACTTTTTCAATTCCGCACGTTCGGTCGCCACGAGGGCGGCAGAGGCTGCGGCAAGTTTGGGATCTTTGGAGGTGGAGAAGTGAAATTCCCGTACTGGCGTTTTGCTCGACACATAATATACATTGCCATGGGCCTCGAGGTAGTGCTCATTTTCGGCAAGCGCATGCGTGCTGCCGTAAAACTCAATGCCGGTTGCGGAATTGTAGAGAATCCAAGGCAAGTGCAACGCGATCTCAGTCTCACCCACATCGGCGAGGTGCCAGTCGTGGGTGTCCATCACGTGATGGATGATCACGTCGCTGACCTCGTCTTCCAGCTCAGCGTGAGCCCCTTCTCCCCCTGCCGACGATTCATGACCGCCCTCTACTGGCCCGTGTTGGGCTTTGCAGCTGTAAAGCGAGAGCGAAATGGCAATGCCAATGACCGCTGCGAATCCTGTAAATCTTTTAAGTATTTGGCTCTTCATCTTGCGTTTCTCGCGACCCGTTTTTTGAAATCGGGCGCAATTTACGCATAAGCCAATAAACCTCAAATGAAGTAAAAATAAAATAGCAGAAAAAGTAGCCAAGCACGAATGGCGTTGCGTATTGCTTGAATTTAAGGGCTACGAGGGTCACTCCCATGATCCCGATCATCATTTTGAGGAGCATGCTGCCCGTGACATAGCTGGTAAAGAGGGTGATTTTCTTTTCAATGCCGGTATAGACGATTGCGTAGGCGACGATCCCCGAGGTCGCCGACAAGACCATCGCTCCCACGACCCAAGGCAGGCTGCCCGGTGGCAACAAGGCATCGCGCAGCAGGTAGGCTGCCGCAAGCAGCAGGGCCAAGATCCCGATCGAGACCATGGTATATTTAGAAATACTCATTTTGATAAGGTATCGTCTTTCTTAGGCGCTTCCTTTTTGGCTTCCACCTTCTTGACGGGCGGTTTCAGAAATGCCTTCACCATGAAAATCATTGCAATCACAACCCCAAATATTGCCAGCACTGCAGTCCAGAGTGGCTTGGTTTCAAAATAACGGTCCAGTCTGATGCCACCATAGGTAAACAACAAGATCGTCAAGACCATTTGTATCCCTGCCGAGCTATAATGGATGAAGTCTCCGTTTCTAGGGGACGGCTCAGTCATTGCTGAGGCTGGCATTCGTGGGTTGCTCGGCCTTGGCAACGTGGCCGTTCACTGAGGCTTTGTTGGGGCTTTTGTTCTCGGCATCGATCGCGTCCATGCGGTTTTGAGACTCTGTGAGCGCCGACTTGGCATCGGTGCCCATGCGGCAATTGCCTGTAAAGCTCGCCCCGACCTGTACCGACAGCTTCTGCGTGAAGATATCACCCAAGATATTGCCCTTTTCCTGCAATTGCAGCAGTTCGCGCACCACGACCTGCCCCTTTACCGTGCCAGCGATGTAGGCATTGCGGGCATCGACCACCCCCTCTACCGACCCATTTTCTCCAATCACGAGCTTGGCATCGCAGCTCACCGTGCCGATCACCTTGCCCTCGATGCGAATGTCGCCCTTGGTGATGATCTTGCCTTCTAGTATCGTGCCTTTGGCGATCGTGTTCAGGACGTTATCGACTGACATACTTTTATTGCTTACGTTCTTTGATGAAGATCCAAACATAGGTCAAGCTTAGTTGAAGTTGATATAATCAGCCGGGTTCACGGGGTTGTTGTCGTACCAGAGTTCAAAGTGGAGGTGGGTGCCTGAAGAGTTGATCCCGGTATTGCCGATGACAGCGATGGCCTCGCCAGCAAACACATAAGAGCCCACCGTTTTAAAGGTGCGGCTGTTGTGCTTATAAAAGGAGATCAAATTGCTCTGGCTATGCCAGATGCCGACGACGTGTCCTGTCGTGTTGGAGTATTCTGAGAAGATCACCACGCCCTCGGCCACGGCCCGCACGAGCGAATTTTCTTCTGCGGCGAGGTCGATCCCGAAATGCGGTTTGTCTTTGGGTTCAAAGTCCTTGGTGACATACCCGTCGATCGGCGGCACAAGGTTCAAAATAATGGGGCCCTTGCGGGTCACGGGTACTTTCACTGGCGCTGCAGGCGTGCCCGAAGGCGTCGCCACGACATTGCTCGGCGGGGTCTCTACAGGTTGTGGGCGCTCTGCGGTATTGCCTTCGTCGGCATAATCGGGATTGGCAGGCTCGGGATTGGCACTTTCCCAGACCTTTTGATTGGCCTGTGGTTTGGTGCCTGCCCCCATCACTTGCGTGAAGACCTTGAGCATCGAGTCCATTTCAGCCACCTCACGCTCGAGTTCATTGTTTTTGCGCTGCAAGGATTTGTAATCCTCAGAGAGGTGCGACTGAAATCCCGGCATGCTTTGATGGAAGGCCGGCACACTGAAAATGAGCAGCCACGTGACCAGCGCAATGCCAGCCAAGGCGCCGCCAGCAATCAAAATCACCGACAAGGGCTTGAAGATCAAATTCCGGGATTGGGACAGTGATTCTTGGTCATACAGAACCATTCTGTATTGTTTCACCAGATTCGCCCAAATACTCGATGCCTTGTCTTTCACACTCACAGACCTTTTTCCTATCTTTGTAATCCGGGTACCGGATTTTTACATCTATCGATTCAGGATAATTTCCGTTAATTTCCCGAACAGTTGGCCACCTTGAAGTACAAAGCTACATATTTTCTCACAATTCTCATCGCAGTTTTGTGGATAAGTTCCTGCGGAGTCCGCCGGAACAACATCGTTTCCAAGAGTTTTCACAACACGACGAGCTATTTCAATTACCATTACAACGCCCAGCTCAAGATCAAGGAAGGCGTGGAAAAGATCAATGCCGCCTACCGCGTGCCACCCGAGGGCTTCATCCCTGTGTGGTATGCGGGCACTGAGGAGGACGCCAAGACAAACGCGACTGTGTTTGAAAACGCGATCGAGATCTGTGAAATCGCCTTGCAGAAACACAACCAAAAGGACAACAAGTGGATAGACGACTTCCGCTTCATCATCGGCAAGGCTTGGTTTTACAAACGCAACTATATCTTGGCAATGAGCAATTTTGAGTGGGTCTTGAAGACTTACCCAGATTCCAAGCTCATTCCCCAAGTCTATATGTGGATGGTCAAGACCTACTACATGGACGACAATGCGACCCAAGCAGCAAAAATCTTGGAGGACCAACTCAAAAAAGCAAAGCTTAAAAAGAAAGACAAAGGCGAGGTCGCCCTCATCACAGCCCAGGTACAGCTCGACCAGCTCAAATATGACGAGGTGCTGCGCACACTCAACGCCAACAAGGACTATATCAAGGGAGCCAATAACCGCGCTCGCGTTTCCTACCTCCTTGGGCAGCTCTACCAAAGCCAGGACCAAGACGCCAAGGCCTACGAAAATTACAAAGCCGTCACCAAACTCAACACCGACTACGAGCTGATCTTCAACGCCAAGTTGAACATGGCCAAGATCCTCATCGGTGACAAAGAAGGCATCGCCGATGTCGGCAAGCTCATGCGTCTGCTCAAAAAGATGCTGCGCGACGAGAAAAACAGCGATTACAAAGACCGCATCTACTATGAAATGGCGATGCTGAACCTCAAAACCAAAGATTTGGAGGGTGCCATCTCCTATCTCACCAAGTCCATCGCCGTCAACACCAACAATCAGCGGCAAAAGGCACTCTCCTATTATAAGGTAGGGCAGATCTACTTCTATGAAATGAAGGACTTCACCCATGCCCAAGCCTACTTTGACAGCGCCTCGGCGGCCATCAACAAGGATGCACCCGAATTCAGGGAAATCTCCACGATCAGTGCCACCCTACGGGAATATGTCGGCTTCAACAGCACCATCCATACCCAAGACAGCCTGCTTGCGCTCTCCAAGATGAGCGACAAGTCCCTCGAAGCATACGTCGATGACTACCTCAAGGACGAGGCGAAGCGCAAAGAGCTCGATGACCAAAAACAACTTGATGAATTGAACAAACTGAACGACCCCAACTTGGTCAATCAGTTTGGTGAAAAACAGCAAAAGGGCGGCTCGGAATATTATTTTGACTCCCAAGACCAGATCAACGATGGCAAGATCAAGTTTGAACAAACTTGGGGCAATCGAAAGAATGAGGACAATTGGCGCCGCAAAAACAAGACCTCGCTGCTCGCTTCTACCGAAGAAGAAGTGGCCATCGTACCTGTTTCCAAGGAAGAAATTGAGAAATATGGCAGCGCAGAAAAGGCGCGCATGATCAAAAACGTGCCCCGCACCGACGACGCCATCGCCGTCGCCAACCAAAAGGTCGTCGAGGCCATGTATGGCCTAGCACAGGTCTATCACAACAAGCTCAAGATCCTCGATTCGGCGGTCGTTGTCTATAACCGGCTCGTGAAGCGCTTCCCAGAGAGCGAGTTTACCCTCAAGTCCCGCTATGCCCTTTACAGCCTTTACAAAGACGGTCAGCAAGACGATCTCGCCGCTGAGCAAAAACGCAAAATCTGCAACGATGCGCCCACCAGCCGCTATTGCAAATATTGCAACAACGAGGTCTTTGAAGACAAAAGCAAAGAGTCCATTGAGAATTTTGTAGGTGCCTACAAAGCACTCCTAGAAACCTATCAGCGCAAGGATTGGAACACTTGCATCGATTTCAGCAACTTCATCATCAGCCAGTTTCCCGAGGATCAAGGTCTCGCCGAAGTGTATATGATCCGTGGCAAAAGCTATGGCAGCATGGGCCAAAAAGACTCCTTGATTTCGATTTACACCTTTACCCGCACCAATTATCCCGACGCCGACGTGATCCCTGAAGTCAATCGCACACTCGCCTTGATGAGTGGCGGTGCGGCCGTTGTACCGGGCGACAAGCCCAAGGCTGGCAAGGATCCAGGTGCTAGCGATCCCAGGTTCGCAGGTTTTGAGGCCGATCGCAAAGCACATGAGAAGCTCTACATCGTGCTCCTCATCAAGCGCGAGAAGCTCCAAACCAACGAACTCCAGCAAAAGATCAACGAATTCGACAGCAAATACTTTGCAGAGAAGCGCCTCAATGTGAGTGTATTCCTTTACCAAAACGAATACCACCTTCCCTACATCAGCCAATTTGACTCTGAAAAGGAGGCGCTTGCTTACCTCGATGCCGTCATGAAAGACGAGACCCTTTCAGCCTACTTCACCCTCCCCGCCGAAAAAGGCGTCTTCATCAGCCCCAACAACTTCCGCACCGCCTACGGCAAAAAGCGGATGGAAGATTATTTCCTCTACTACGAGCAAGTGCTCCTGCCAGCATTGGAGTGATCGGCGGGGCTCGGGGATAAAGGACAACGAGGCACCACAGCGACGTGCGACCACACCGCAAGGGTACTCGGCCGCCGCCCCATGCGGCGGCGCAGTGCGGCATACAACACTGACGCTACATAAATTCCGTGACGCGATCCGATTCGGTGATCAGCGCATGTCAATCCGTTTTCTGCTTCGTGATGACAAATCACTGAGGTGCGGAATTGCCTATGCCCGTTGAGACATTTTCAAAAGTGGTACGGTATGCTTCTGGAATTGGTGGTGCGGGTTGGCCAGAATAATCAATGCAGCGTTGCTCCGTTTTTTCTATCGCTCTATTTGCGGCAGCAACCATAGGCTCAAAAAACGAAGTGCCTTCTTGTTGCACGCCGCGCCCTCGTGAAACGGGGAGGACGCGGTACAGGATGCATTTATAGAGATGCATTTGATTATTTCAGGCAAACGAGCCGATCTCCTAAAAATCTATTTCACCACAACCTTCCCAGTCACCAATCGCCCATCACCCAGGCTCCTCACCCGATAACAGAACATCCCAGCAGCCAAACCATTCACCTGCCACCGATCGCCGGCCCACAAGATGTCACAGGCCGCAGGCCGACCAGCCAAATCCCAGACCTCCAAAACCCCATCAGCAGCCCCCGAGCCCGTCGCTACGACAAAACTTCCAGATGAGGGATTGGGATAAGCCGTCACCGCCTGAGCAGGAAAGTCATCACCGGCCACGCCGACGAGATTGCCCGCCACGCGGTTGATGCTGCGCCAGACACTTATGCCTCCCAGACATGCAAATAGGTAACCTCGCCTGCTCACCACCATATTCGGAAAATAAGTCTGCGTGACATAAGGGCAGCCGGTACCTGCACTCGTCCAAGAAGCCCCGTCATCTGCCGAATAATAAATACCATCGATGGTCTCTGTCGTAATATAAACCGTATCGCTAGGCGTGTTCACAATGGCACCGCCATACATCGGCGCAGGCAGCCCTACAGACGCACGGGCAGTAAATGTGACCCCACCATCGACCGATGCAATCGCTGAGACCGCATCATGGCTGATCAAATCCCCGTTTTGTTGAATCACAAACTCTTGGATGTTATTGTTGGGGGAGACCGAGTTCAAGCTCGCCCAGGTGCTCCCATTGTCAGTCGACCTCCAGATAGAAGTACCATTTGTGAAATAAGCCAAAGTCGATGAATAAGCCTTGACGCTGCGCGCTCCATTGGTCAAGGTTTGCACAAAAGTCCAAGACACCCCCAAATTGGTGCTGCGATACAACTTCTGAGGCAAGGAACTCCCCAACTGCGTGACCGCAAGCGCGACACCATTGGCAAGCGGAAAGAGATCGACCACATTGGTGTCTGCGCCCAAGCCATTGTTGCGCTGCGTCCAAGTAAGGCCATCGTCGGTGCTCACATACACCCCGCGACCATCGTATGCATTGTCGTTGGAGTTCAGCACAAAGACAGCATTGCCCACAGCACTCAGTCTATTGCCATAAACCGTCGGAAAGCCCGACCGCTGCGTCCATGTGAACGATGCCCCGTCTGCCGTAGAGACCTCCAGCAAAGCATAGTTGCGCATGGTATAAATATTCCCATTGTCAGTCGCCGCAAACGACTGATTGTAATTGGTATTGTTGACCAATTGCCAAAAAGGCTGCCCAAACGCCTCGCCGACACAAAATGTGAGCACGAGAAAAAAAATGATGGATCGGTGCTTCATGGCAGTGTAGTTTAAATTCCAAGAAATATAATGATTTTATTCAACGCTTCAAAGCACTAAATGGTCAATTCTGCATCCCTCAAAGTCAGCAAGCCAGAGGCATTCTCAGCCACCACCTTGAACCGATGGTATAGCGGATTCCCATCGTCGTCCTCCTTAGGCAATAGCGCAGTCTCCATATAGGGCGAGACAAACGAACCCTGCTGCGGATAGATCATCGCACCCGGATCATTCGTTTTGATCTCATAAATCTTGACCCAATTGCCCTTGCTATTCATCCGATAGAGATAATACTTCGCATTCCAAGCCGTCATCGGCCAAGTCAGCGTGACATTTTCCAATCGTGCAGGGTTACTCAGCACCGTACCAACCGCATGCGTAATCACAGGTGCGGCTGGGTTTTGGGTATCGATCACGCTCGACAAAACCAAATTGGAGGGCAATGATGGGATCAACTCCGGCAGACCTGTCTCATTGATGATTTCTCGCATGGCCACCACGCGATAAAACAGCGTCTCAGAATAGGGCGGAAAATTCAGGTCGCTAAATGTATCTACCGCATCAGTCCCGATGTCGGCGACCGCGGCCTCTTGCATCGTGCGTACATTTTGCGCCAATGCAATATCTGTCGCACGGTAGATCTTGAATTTTTTGACGCCTGCACTCTCAGGGTAGCTATTGATTTCAAATCGTATTCCTGCGACCGACCCAGTGCCAGAATTGGGCAGTTGCGTGACGACCTTCAAGATTTCTGGACGCTCTGCAGGGAGTGCATTCACCAAAGAAATCGGGCCGCTGATACTGCTGTAATCGCTGAGCCGCATCGTGGCAGTCATCTCTTGGGCACAGTAAAAATAGACGTTCTGTGAGGATCCATCGAGTGTATAGTCGGTGAATCGAACGATGGCCTTTGCATTTTGCGTATCGATGCCTGCGATCCTTGCCATGGGATAGGGATCGAAGGCTGGGTCTCCCGGCAGCAACAATGCGCCATTCCCATCACGCAACTTGGGATCCAATTTGCTCGTCTGCGTGCCCGTGTGCAAATGCACATACACCACCGGATTGCGCGTAAGTGGTAGAAATGCACGATGAACAGCGGCCTTTACCTTGCTCAAAATCGTTCCCGGCAGCGCATTGCCCGTAAACGCGGCATCGGTGGCATCGTTGTCAGGTGCAGGAAACCGATAGCCATTGTGTTCCAAAAAGCGTCCCGCATCAGGCCCACTCGTCTCCACCACAAAGCCTACAAGGTCTTGCCAGCGCTGCGTCACAAACGTATCGTTGGTCATCGATTGAAGGGCAAAGACGATTCCCGTCACCGTGCTCGGTTTGTACAGCGCGTCGAGGATATTCTGCTCGTTTGCACGGTAAAAGATCATGGCATGAGGCGTGCGAGGCTGCATTTGACCGTCTGCCAACTCAAATGGCGTATCAAATGTATAAGTGCTTTTCCCATAGAAATCGGGCCGCGTCGCAAAAGTTGGACCCACTGGAGGAAGAGGAACCATGGGTTCCACGATTTCTCTTGCGAGCAGGGGCACCGGCACATGCAGGTAGGAGGTATTGCCCGTCGAGCTATCGACAGACCGCGCTGAGACAAAGGTCACCCGCGTATTCGTTCCTGCAGCAGGCTCTATACGTGCCTTGTCAAACTGTGCCTGCCCTTCATAGCCGAGATAAAACCGATAGCCTGGATGGAAATTCACCAAAATGTTTGCAGGCAGCGTGCCCATGCTAAAGTCGGGGGCATAAATGCGTATCTCCAGCGTTGCAAGGTTGAGGTTGATGTCCCAGACTTCGCAGGTGTAGACGTCCAAGGGATTCGTGTTGAACAAGATGCGGCAAGTGCCACGGTACCATTCCACGCTAGGATCCACATGCGGAGCGAGCACATAAGTTGGAAAACTGAGCCGATACACTCCGTCTCCCTCATGGGTGGTCGTCACCATCTCAGCGATTCCGCCATAGTTGTATTCGCTGATCGACCCATCAGATTCAGTCACTTGTTCCACATAGCTCGAAAACGACACGATATCCACTTCTCGCACCAATGGATTCCATTGGCCTTGGTCATTGTTGGCGAGGTTTTCAGCAATGGTAAACCCTTGGTTGGCAAGCGGCATCTGAAACGACTCGACCGCCACAAAATGGCCGTCGTTGAGGGGATCCACCACGCTCACCTCCCGCTGTTTTTTGCAGCGGAACACGGGATCATTGCCCAGTGTTGTCGTCCATGGATTCGCGGCAACAGATTCCACCAAGAAATGTTCGTTGCCCACGGCAATCATGGAGCCGACAAACCGAGGGTAAAGGCCGGCATCCAAATAAGGTTGCAAGGTTTGAGCAGGCGATTGGCTTGTGATCAAATAGGGGCCTGTCCAGACCTCACAATCACTTCCTCCGAGGTCCACGACAGTGGTGACCAAGCCGCTTACCTGTGCAGGGGCATACAGGCGGTAAAAAAACTGCGCCTTGTCCACGGGTTGGTAGGCGTGGTTTTGGATATGATTCCAGTCAAACGTGATCCGCGTATCGCCCTGATGGTTCGCTTGCTCGTTTTGCGTCGTGAAGATCAATGGCGTCTCCTCTTGGATGTATTGCGCCGACATATTCAGCGGCGGCACCATCGTCTGCAAGGGCGCAAACACCGTCGTGTCGGTACTATCGTGCTGACCGATGGCGCTCGGCCTTGAAAAAAGATTCACGGCATACAAAGCATAGTCGTGGATGCCGGCTTCGGTTTCCTCGTGGATGAAAATCGGGTTGGCCTGATCGGGCACAGGCATTGCCTCCTCGACGCCGTTCCCATCAACATAGTCGCTGTCATTGCTTAACTCGGGGTCGCGCCATGCACTTGCTCCATCTTGCCGATACTCGATGCCATACATAGCTGTGCGGCTCAGTGTTCCCAAATTGAATTCCACGGTGGATTGGAAGAATGGTGCGGCGTAGAGTGCCGAAGGGAATTCATAAGGAAAATCGGGCTTATGCAAATTCACATACCGCTTGGCAGCCCATGGCAGATACCCATGCGCATCGGTGATCAAGGTCGGCGTCGAGCCGCCATTGTCCAGCCACAAGCCATAAGTGATCGATGGCTTGGCAGGTGTCACCGGTAGCCGATAGTCTGTGCGCCTTGTCGGGAGACTCATATAGCAGTGATGATGATGCACCCCCGATACCATGGTCTCCTCATCGATCAGCGTTTCATATTTTGCAACCCACAGATAGGTTTTTGTAGGGGTATCGCTGTCGTTCACCGCACCATGCCCTAGCATGCGGGCGAGATGAAAATCCATGCTCATCAGCTTGAGGAGCTGCAAATGCTTCACCTCCATGGAGCTATTGTCGCCGGGCGTCGACGAGGCCAGCAATTCGCTGGCTTCGAGGTTGACAGCAGTGGTACTCAGCGCCAGGTAGCGCCTCACTGATTCTTTGATACCGAGGCCATTGTTCGGGTCCGTCCATCGATCCTGATAATTCCCGACCTTTACCTTAGCTCCATCATTGAATTTTGGCCAAGAATGCGGAGCAAGGCCCGCAGAACTATTGAGCGACCCATAAGCATCTGTATCTGAGACCGTCAAGGCATGCTGACTCACCAGCGGCATGTACACATGATTGTGCCACAGCTGATCATAATAGGTCTCCAGCCTGATTTCCTTGATCCGGCATTCGCTATAGTCCATCCGTATCAACCGCATATTTTCACAGAAGTGCTTTTCAGTCACTACTCCCGTTCCCAGCGGCACACTTTTCGTCTTGCGCAAGCCCACTTTCACAGCACTGCTCGTATTAGCGTCGGTGGCGTCACAGGTGATGCCTTCTAGTCGATAGCTGCTTGCGCCGCCATAGCTCGGGTCTTTCCGTTCAAAGGACGTCTGTACCCCAAAACAAAGTTTCCCGACGGTTTCAAATTCGACCACGCCCTTGTACTTCTGCATGAGTTGATAGGGCAGATTCGAGGATCCCGGCCCAGGGGCCAACCCGATCAGAGAATCATATTGGGCACCATCCAAAAAACGTACCGTCAGGTTCGTGAAAATGCCATCATCGGGGTCGCCCATGAACACGATAAAAACATGGCACTCAAATACCCAAGTGCGGGTTTGGTGATTGACCACCACGGGTTGCTGCGTCATGAAATTCACCGTGGTGGGCAGCGGCACATATTCAAACCGATGCAATTTCACGTAGTCATCAGGCTTGTTGAATGCTACTGTCGTCGCAAACTGCGCTGTAGAGGCCAAATTTCCTTTGGGCAAATGTTTTGCGCCCAAGTTGCCGCGTAGGCCCCAGCGCAAATGGTGACCAGCGAGGGATCCATCAGATCCATCAGATCCCGCTGCTTGCAGGTGCAGATAACGGGACTGATCGATCCAGCCCGCAGGTAATCCAAAAAATACAGGGTTCCAGCTCATGATATTATTGTAGGTCTATGGTGATTTCCAATTGATCGGTTGCAGTATTTTTGACCAAGTAGGCCGCGCCATCCCACTCGAGGTAGCTAAATTTCAGCGTCAGGCTCGTAGCCGTGATATCCAGCCCATTGTGTACCACCAAGACGCTTGCATTGTCTTTGGCAAGCAGCACCGTGTAGTTGCTGTCTGGGTTGCCACCAGGCCCTGTGAGGACCTGCACGATTTTCTGCTGAACGTTCGCAGGCATCCGAGGGTCTCCAAAGGGTTCAGGATTGCGTATCAAGATCGCAGGGCGCGTCGGAGGGAAATTGGTGTCATGGGTGTTTACGATCACATTGAACTCCGTGGTGACTGCGGCCTGCAAGGCCTTCATCCCAAAAACACCTTGTACCACCCGGTCATAACCCAGCATATAATCGCGTTGCAATGCATCAAACGGTGTCCCTTGACTACTGTTCAAAATACCCGTGATCAGGCCCACGTCAGTAAGACCCAAGGCTGTAGGTACATCAAACACTGCATAAGTAAAGCCGCCTTGCCCATCGTCATGCAAAACATAGCTCCTCACCTGCGCGAGGAAATCTGCATACCGCGAGGTTTGAAAGCCATAGCGCAACACCTCTTTGGATTCTCCGTTCATCTCCGATTCCCAAAGTGCAGTGTACAGCTTCAGCGGTTCAAGCCGTGGCAGCTTCGCTACGCCGAGCATGCCCGGGGGCAGGGCCGGCCCCACAACACCTGTACAATTGACGCCGCCCGCCAGCAAGTTGTTCAAGATTTGAACCTCCAGCGGCACAGGTACATTGTTCGTCGGTGCATAATACACATTTGTAGTTGCGGGAGGAGTGATGCCCCCACTTGCAAGCTCACGAGGATCCTTGACCTTCACACGCAGCAAGATATTCTCCGCACCCAAGGTGCCCATCACATCCCAGTTGGAATACATTGCGTAAGCATATTGACGCAGGAAAAACAAGCTCAAGCGAGGCGCATCAAAAAAGAGCGGCTTAGCATTCATGATCTTCCCTGTCGGGTCTGGAAAGCTGCGCTCCACATCCGCATACTGCTTCAGCGTCGCCAGTCTATATTCCTCCTCCCGCTTTGCTGCAGCGAGGGCGGCATAGTCTGTCCGCACTTGATCTTGCCCATTCCCATCCTTGTACTGATGGAAAAAGCCCATCGGCCCCGCCGTGCGGAAGCCAAAGGTATAATACCGCTCGTAGCCTCCCGGCGAGCCAAACAATGCCAAATCCCGATGCACAAGGTCCTTGGTCTTGACCTGAATCGCAAAGCGGGTATTGGGCCGCCACACAGGCTCGATCACACGATTGATCGAGTTCACCATCTCCGTAACCGAGCCCGTGATCGTCGCTTGCGAGGGCAGCGTCAGGTTGTAGGCATAATCCGCTTGCGACAGCACACAAATCTTATGCAACCACGTCGCGCATGCCGTCGGTATCGGCTCCCGCTCGATCGCCCTGCAATAAGTGCCTTGCGCAGCAATCGCCAGGTCCAGCTGCGTCCTCAGGCGATTCAGCTCCGCTTGGACCACCGCCACCTGTGCACAGATCGTCGCAGCATTGGGGTTTTGGTTGGCATTGGCATTGTCGCAATCTTGGATGGCGATATCCAGTTGCTGCCGCAGGGCATCGATGTCCACAGGCAGGTTGTCGATGAGTCCAGTCAGGTAGTGGCAGAAGTCCTGTAGATAACTCAATTCAGCGTGGGTGTCGACGCTACAGCCGCCGGGCACGATCACCACCTTGTCGATGGGTTGCGCACCGTCTTCATAGTGGATCACATCAAAAAGCTCATTCCACTGCTGATAGTTCGTGCTTTGCACCAGTACCCAATTGTACACAGGTACAGGCGGCGGCACCGCTTGCACCACCTCGACCCGTTGATAATATTCCACACGCAAACTTGGCGTCATCGTCGTCAGTCGCAAGTCCACCACCGACATCGGCGTCGGGAAGATGACCTCCAATTGTGCACCCCTCGGAATCTGCAAGCCATAGTGGAGGATCCAAATATTGGGGACGCTGCCGATCAACCCATCCCCATACAACATCCGAAACACAAGCCCGCCATGCACCACATTGCTGCCCGAGGTGTACACCGTGTTCAGATTCACGCCCTCCCAATCGGTGCAAGTTTTGCCGACCCCCAAGCCTGCACACAAAATATTCGATGCCCCAAATCCCCACTGCTCAGGGATCACCACGCTCGGCGAGCCCGCCGTCATATAGCTAAAGGGAGTCTGCGACATGATGCTCAACTTGGTATATCTTTCCGGCTCAGACAGTTGCCAGTAGCCCAGCGGCGAGCTGTTAAATACACTCGGATTCACCAGCGCCACGTCTGAAAGCGGCGTGCAAGCAGCATAGACATCATAAGGGAGCCAGCGATTGCTGCCATCATCCCAGTAGAGGATGGAGACATCCTCCACCGAATATTCATGCTTCACCTGCGCCAACCTTGCCTTCTTCGGAGCATTTCTTTCAATGTTTTGGTAGCCCGTCGTCACACCGCCATAACGCTGCGTAAACGGTTTCACGGGCTTTGCAAACTCCACATCGATGCGGCTATCCATCGGCACGATATAGTCGTCAAAACTTCCAGCCCAGTTGCTGCTCGTCGGTGGGTCTATCAGGCCTAGCGTGTCCGAGGGCAGGTAGTTCAGCGCAAAAGCATCCTTCGTGAGTCGGTGGATGGCTTGAAACGGAGCCCTATTGGCCACGCTTTCCATATCGATCACCTTCACCTCGCTCGTGTCGTCATTGGGATCAAATACCCAGCTCAGTTCTACGTTAAGCTCGATATCGTCGATGGGCTTGGGCAGCTCGATCCAGAGCTTGAACTTACCCGTTACCGAGAAGGGCTTGGGAGCCTCCGCGCTCAGGGTCGCCGATGCCCCAAATCCAAGTTTGAAGCAAAAGACCTTTACCCGCGCATAACCGCTCAGGCTCACATGCCCGGCCGACTGCTGCCTCCCTGCGGGATTTTGGGGCGGCGGGCCCCAGCTCAATTGCATTGCCTCCTCCAACGCAGCCCCCAGCTCCAGTTTTACTGTCCCGTTCGCATAATCCTTCTTGAATTCCCACGACACGCCTGCGCCTTGTTTCATCCCGCTGCCCGAGAGCATCAAGTAAGCATAGCCGTTGAAGAGGTCGAGAATTCTAGCCTGTATCCGTTTGTTGATCGGCTCATCCTTCCCAAAATTCACAAACCAAGCCCCTGCATTCTGGAAAAAAAACGCCATTTCCACAGCACCTTCCAGCCGCAGCACCTTCCCTGTCGCGGCGGGCACACTCATGCTCACCCCAAAACCCGCCTCCACGCGGTCGTGGGTGATCGCAATCATCGCGCTGAAGGGCGGATCATTCGTATCGTCCAGCCCAATGCGTTGTTTCAGTACCGCCGCTTGGCCTTGCAGCAAAAACACATCCGGCAGGCCCAGCAGGAAAAACAACTTGCTTGAAAACACCTTGCCAGAGTCCCCCGCAGTCGCCAGCGACACGCCCGCTCCCAACGAAAACCCAGGCTCGTCGGGGCTAAATTTCCGCAGGTTCACGCCCTCAGTGCCGGGAGGCGTGGGTTTGGCCTTGTAATATTCCCACCAAGGGTGCGACTCATCGGGCGGTGCCAGGCCCGCCGCCGTCTTGGAGGGCAGGTAGTGGTTGCCCACAATCCCCCTAAACCCATAGATTCCCAAGCCGCTCGGCCCCAGCGGTATCGGCATCGTCAGCTCTAGGCCGATGTCGATGATGAAGGCAGGCAGGCTAGGGATCAAGCGCATGCCAGCACTGCCCCTGATCTTGGCCTTGGGGATCGCAAAATCGATCCCACCCATATACTCCGTCGCTGGATCGCCCGCAAGCGCTGCCCCAGAGCCAGGGTCGGGATTGCGCATGGCCAGATAACCGTGGATCAGCAGTGCCGCCGTCTCGGGCGTCGCATTGCCGGGGATCACAAGGTCGATATAAATGCCCTCGATCCTGAAAAACACATGCAAGGGCATGCCCGGCCCATTGTCGGTCGTGAAGTAGAGCTTCACACCGTCACCGCGCACATCCACACCGCCCGGGTGTACCGCAAGCCCGCCATCAAACCCAAAAAAGGCATACTTGCGCAGCACAGGTCCCGTCCCGCTGTCATGCAGCTGCTCATGAGAACCAAAGCTCAGGGCCGTCACCGTGACCTTGGCCGGGCCTAGCAGCAGCGTGATCGCCCGTGGCAAGAGATTCACCCCACCCACAAATTCGTAGGAGCCATCGTCATAGATGATGAGCTTTTGCACGTGGATATTGGAATCCAGGATCGGTGTCGAGCTGCCCGGCGACGTCGTGGTGATCTTCAAGTCGCCAGACAGCGCAAGATGGAAGCGGTAGTTTCCTGGATCATTGGGATCAGGGCCTCGCCCGATCGACAGGCTATGGATCGTAATATCAAACACATTCGGGATGCTCAGCACGATGCCCTGTTGGCTGCGGGCCGTCAGCTCAAAAGTATCGTTGCCGATGCTCACATCCAGCTCGATCTTGGCAGGATGCCCGGGATTGTTCTTGTCTTCGAGCCCAGGGATCGTGAGCCAGCCCTTGATCGTCGAGCCCACAATTGCATTCTGGTGAAATTTTACTTCAAATGCATGCAGCCCGATCGCAAACCCATTGGGATTGTTGAGCCGCGTGTGGAAGAGGTCACCTTGATTAGAGCCCTCCAACGCAATCGTCCCCGAGAAACCACCAGTGCCGATCAGGAGCTTGCGGCCTACAATCTGCGCTGTGGACGGCGGCCCATTGGGATCTTGCTGCCAGAATTTGGGGAATGAAATGGTGGCTTGGTCGATGTAGACGCCGATGAAGTCGTTGGGACGGCCGTCGGCGATGGCTTGGGGTATGTTTTTATCCCGAGACAAATCCAACTGAGCATTCAAGAAACCAATTCTTAACCAAGTATTCCCGATTTGCGCAGTAGGGTATTGAGGAGGAAAGGTGACAGTGATTGGAGCTGTGAAGCCGATTTTCCCATGGGTATTGAACCGAAATTCGCCAGCATTCAATAACAGCACCAGTTTGATATTCGGGTTGGAGACGACTTCGCCATTCGTATCTACCGGGATCAAATATTCTCTCGGAAATTCGATCCCTGCACTTAGACCCACACGAAGATCGATCTGAGGCACAAAATAGGACTTGACCAATTCAATGACATCGGAATCAAAATAAGGCTTGAAGGAAGCTTCCAGGAAGTCTTCCCTTGGATAAGGTGGATTCTGATTCAGAAGATAGGTATCCAAAAGCAAATCTAGCAAATCCCTTCCTGACGCATTGAGACCGGGATGTGAATCGATCTCGCTTGCAAGAGTTGCCACGTCGTTCTCGATGACCCCAATTAATGGCGACGATAGGGCTGGAGACAGCGTGACGGCAGCGTTGATATCGTCCATCAGGTCTTGAACCAATTGAGAGGGGATGAGATGCCTTACGATGGCAGAGGCCACGACTTCATCATCAACCACAAACACATTCCGGATCAATTCAAAGAATGCTTCCGGCGCGGCAGAAAATCCTTGAATTTGAAAATTCCTAATGTAGTCTTGGATAGGCAACCTGAACGAGAGCGACAGTGGGATGTCGGTGTAGGCTCCAATTGTTTGAGTACTGAGAGTAGGGTTGAAAATCAATTTCAACGCAGTACCAAGAAGTCCCATTTCAACCCTCTGAGAGGTGCGAAGCACTGCGTATGCATTTACCCCTGTTGAAAAGGGGCTATTGTCAATTTGCAGCTCCTTGATTCGAATGTTTCCAAACAATTGGTTCAGGCCTCCGTCAATCCCTTGGAAGAAATCCGGGATATGAGAAGGAACAAGCAAGTCAGTAATTGGTGGATAGTATTCCATAGTTAGTATATTTTTTTAATGTAAAGCGTGCTATTTGCATACTCAAATAGTGCCTTGTCCCCATTTATTTGTATCAACTTGAACCTCCAATGCCCTCCCCATTTTCCCAAGAATTTTATGCGCTCAACCTCGTGCTCGTCAGAATACCAGCGATACGCTCCTCGATGAATGATTAATTTCTTCAAATTTTCTACCGATTCCCAAATAAATGGCCGAGGGACGTTATGCCCTAAGGCAACGACAAGAGAATAGGCAGTTCTAATATCCTTAAAATCTACAATATACTTGGTATCATTTTTACCTTGTTCTAAGTATCCAATTGAGCTAAGGTCCAACATCTGCAATCCATAAGCTACTAGACTTTTCTCAAACGATTGACGTTTCGATTCCGAGGTAGACGAGCGATCAATCAAAACACGCAATAGGTTGAAGGAGGAATCGTCTTCTATCATCTCGTCGCAAATGTATAGCTTCGGCAAGTGCCATACTTTTTGTTCCAAAGAATCAAACAAATCCATTTGTGGTACTCCCAAATAAGCAAGATCACTTCGAACCAAACCTAAAGGACATGCATTAGTAGGATAAGGGGTATTGGGCAGGACATCATTCTTTTTGCAGGAGGCTAGATAGCAATCTACTTTTTCAAACCTCACAAGCTTCATCTGATATCCCAGTTTTTCAAAAATTGTATCGTTCAAATTTTGAATTATTGGAGTTATTTGCCCCAAATTGTATCTGGAGATGTCATACACCGAATCCCTGTAAGCCGCATCTTCATAATATCGCTTGAACATTGGCATATCCTTAGTTGGCGCTATATATCCAAAAATAATACTGGAATATGAGCAAGGAGGAGCCAAATCAAAATGCTCAATCTTATTCGTGAGCAACCGTGAAAAGACCTCCTTTGCTTGATCGGAGTCGGCCGTTTCGTCTCCAGACTGCGCGATCATGCGCACATGGCCTTCATTCAATAACTTAATCGCGTTGGCATAAGAAAGCTCTTGAACTTGCTGCCCAACAGTCAAATTGCCAAAAAAAAACGGCAGTAGTCTCACGAAGAACAGAATCCAATCAGTTAATTTTTGCATCATCGTAATTCAAAAAACAGTAATCCAATGTATTGAGAGTGAGGCCACCAAGAATTGAGAAATTACCATATATTTCACGTGCCTTGGCTACCTTATTCATCAATTCGTCTTGGGTAATGAGTCTGTACTGATATTCGATACCACAGGCATTCTGTGCATTGGGCGACCCGCGCAAATGCCCCTTTCCCTTTTTTGCCATGAACCCATTTGAGGCCAAATTACTATTGTCCTGCCAGGACAAATTCGTCGAAAACTGAGCAGGATTGGGATATGGAATCCCATTTGGATTTGCTGAATTCAATGGAGCTGGCAGGGTGACGAGCATTAGATTTTTCAAATAGAAGAATTGACTACCCGTAACTCTTAATTTGGTAATATCGGCCGTTGCTGTGCTTGAAAATAACGCATCCAATTGACCCCAAATTAACGAGACCAAGCGATCTTTGATATATGATTCAGCATGTCCAAGTTCATGGATGAGCGTTTCACTAAAAGCCTGCAAGCGTGGGGAATAGTTTTCAATTATGCCATTTTTCGCATTATTTTGAAGGTCAGTATATGTAAAACCCAAATTCTCACCATATCCGAGTATCTCCGCCCTGTCGAATTGAATGGTGACAGGTACATTCCAGTCCAGAGTGCCATATCCTAGACTTCTGAGTCCGGCAAGTGTGATTCGCTGCGGAATCTGACTGTTTGGGTTCAACCAATTTGTGACCAGAAAAATCTTGTTAGGATCAAACAAATTCTGATCGATTTCGGACTGTAAATAGTCGAATAGGAATCGCTCATTCACTTCCGATGATTTGAGGTTTACATTGCGATTCAAGTCAATGTATTTTGTAATGTTGACACTCGGGAATGAACCCCCTTGAGTGTTAACATAGCTGAACCGTGCCCATGGTTGCACAGCTAAATTTGTGTCCACGAAGAAACTATTCCACCCAACTAAGCCACCTTCCAAAATTCCAGTGATTAGACCAAGTGAGGAATTAGAATCTACTGCAGCGTTCAATCCGGGCAACACTCCGTTGTAGAAGCTGTTGGCCGCAGTCTCTGCGGTACCGATTGATGTACTTCCGAAATCAAAACTAATCTGGATCCTGTATTTCTTCCGCACGATAACGCTCGGATTGTCATGCAGGACCACCTCCGCCCCATACATTCGAATATTCTCTAGTTTTCCATAAAATGTTGGATTATAACGCTTTATCGAGGCGATTCCGCTCCTTAACAATTGAAAATCCTCCTCATTCGATTGGGGCGTGAGGGGCGTGTGAGGCTTGAAGGCAACGACCTCTTGGTAAGTCCAATCTATTGGCAAGGGTTCAAATTCGGCAGCATCTTTAGTACAAAATATATGTCCCTCAGTGAGTAAGGCCAAAGGAGCGACGCCATTTATCCCTGTAGTAGGAACTTGCACAAATTGAATATTACCTACAGAACCATATCCAACCAAGGCGAGTTGCATAGCCAAATACCCGCGACGAGTTGAGTCTTCGAACTGAACCACGCTCTGATTTACAACTTGTACAAATACTGGGTGCAATTCGGAATCCAGCCCGGCCTGAATCATTAATGATTCAATATGACCATACTCTGTCGCCGAAACAGAAATTGCACGCAGTGCTTCTGCATTGTTGCGATTCAGGTTTGGTCTTCTCAGACGTTCATTATCATCAACATTTTCTACGTACGTTAAGAAGGTTTGGTACTGAGCCAATGGTGGAAGTACCTGAGAAAGCGAAATTGGTTGATACTCGCATATCTTTACGAGTTTCAAATTTCCACTACCATCTGATGGGTCTCCCGACTCCTTCAATTGAAAAAATGTGGCTGCCGAGCCAACGCTTGCGCTCGTTCCAGAGCGGTTAATCCCCGCTTTGGGGTGATAAGTCTGTGGGTGCCGTGTTATTGATATGGGCATGTGAAAAAACGTCACCCGTTTAGTACTCAAGGTTCCTAAATCCCTATCGATCGCTATTCCCGATTCAGCAACCCCTTCATAGACTTGGCCATCACCGATCCCCTCTCTTACGTACTGGAAATGCCCTGTCATCCACCAATCACATTGGCTATTCGACTCCCACCGCGATGGGCTGGGCTTGATTGCAAATAAATTGTCCCAAGGACCGCCTGTATTCACAAAACGGGTGGGAGCATTCGGAGTTCCCGACCACTGTCGATAGTATTGCAATTTGTGATAGCTTGAGCAAATTGTTGCAACGCCTTGAGGATTCGCGACAGAGGTTGCCAAGACGATTTCCTTAGCCCAATCCCCCGATTGGATAACATTTACCGTACCTGCATCCCTTGGTGATGGAACTGGCGGCCCATGCTTCTTTCTGCCTTTGAGGTTATAGTACTGGCAAGAATGTACATGGTAAACTCTTCTTTCTCTGCCTGGCGCATCTGGCTCACCGATCGCCAGAC
>JANORP010000245.1:0-7700 GCA_031415375.1 Bacteroidota bacterium
TGCTGAAGGCAGAACTCCTTCTGCGTCAAACCTGAAGCATGGTAATCCGAAATCAATCGAACCCAATCATGTTTTGTATTCATGATGCCAAATTCCAACAAGAAGCGTCGTCATTCAATACGGAGTTCGCCGGATGCTTACTTTCCTCTGCCTCAAAAGTATCCACGTAGCGCGGTATATTGAGGTTGTAATCATTCACCGCAAGCTGTGCCAGGCTCGCGCGGTGGCTATACTTGGCGATCTCCTTGCGCTCCCGATACGTGTCCACAATCTTGTCGATATGCCCAGCCCGCAAGATATTTTGCGTCTTCACCTTTTCGTAGTCATGGCTCGCATCGATAAACAAAATGTCCTTGGGATGCTCACGGCACTTCTTGAACACCAAGATGCAAGTCGGTATGCTCGTGCCATAAAAGATATTGGCCGGCAGCCCGATCACCGCATCCAGATAGTTTTTGTTCTCGATCAGGTAGGTGCGTATGTGTTGCTCAGCCCCACCTCTAAACAAAGCCCCATGCGGCAATACCACCGCCATTGTCCCATTTTCTGCGAGGTGATGCACCATATGCTGCACAAAAGCAAAGTCAGCCTTGCTGCCAGGCGCCAGCTTGCCATATTGACTGAATCGGTCATCGCTCATAAACAGCGCGTTCGCGCTCCACTGCGCAGAAAAAGGAGGATTGGCCACAATCGCCTCCGCTAGCAAATCCGCATGTTGTGGATGCTCCAAAGTATCCTCCTGTTTGATATCAAACCGGCGGTAGTGGATGCCATGCAAGATCATATTCATCCGCGCCAGGTTATAGGTCGTGCGGTTCATTTCCTGCCCATAAAACTTCCCGACATCCTGCACCTCCCGCGCCACGCGCAGCAGCAGCGAGCCCGACCCGCAGGTCGGGTCATACACCGTCTTGAGTTTCTTTTTGCCCGTCGTCACCAGCTTCGCGAGGATCTTGGACACCTCCTGCGGCGTATAAAACTCCCCAGCCTTCTTGCCCGCCCCGCTCGCAAACTGCCCGATCAGATACTCGTAAGCATCGCCCAGCACATCCGTATCCGTCTGATCAAGCTGAAAATCGATCTTGTCGAGATGCGTCAGCACCTTGGCAATGATCAAGTTGCGCGCCTCGGGAGTCTTGCCCAGCTTCGTGCTATTGAGGTCCATGTCCTCAAAGAGATTGTCAAAATCCTCCTCACTATCCGTCCCCATCGTACTGAGTTGGATATTGATCAAGATCTTTTGCAAATCCTCAAGGATGAAATTCGTCTTGCTCTCATCCAGCGCATCCGCGTCCTCAGCATCCCCCATCCCCCGCTTGGCAATCTCCGAAAACAGCTCCTCCGGCCGCAGGAAATAGCCCAGCTTCTCCAAAGCCTCCTCCTTGATCACCGCCAGAAACTCCGCAGCATCCTTGGACTTCGCAGTGATCTCCCGAAACTTGAGCTTGTCCTCCACCAAAATCCCATCCGCAAACAGCGCCATCTTCTCGCTCAAATACTTGTAAAAGATAAAGCCCAAGATATAATCCCGAAACTCATCCGCATTCATCTTTCCCCGCAGCGTATTGGCGATATTCCACAACTGCTGCTCCAAAACCCTTTTATATTCCTCAGACATGTGTATTTCCAGTGTACAACCCGCAAGTTACCAAGAAAACCCACACCTCCGTACAGACGCGATTTATCGCGTCTCTAGCCCCGTACAGACCCGATTTATCGCGTCTCAAACCCCGCAGGTGAGGCGGGAGCCGGAGCCTGCCCTGAGCCCCGCCGAACGGGGCTCCCAACGACAACCGAACCATGAGCCTCCAGCCCACGAACACAAAAGCTAGCGGATTTACACAACACGCAATGCACCCCGTCTCAGAAAATCAAACCCGCACAAAAACCCATCAGTCATTCAAATCAATCACACAAATCAAAAGAATGGGGGAGACCAACAAAAATCGCTGAGTCCGAGGCCTCTGGCCGAAGGACGATCGACCGTTTGCCTCCGGCCTAAAACGCTCAAAATCGGCGATTTCGGTTAATTCTGCCGGAGGCAAACGGTCTAAGCCCTGCGGCAGGATGCCGCGGGCTCCCCCAATTTGTTACACACTCAAATCAATCACACAAATCAAAAGAATCACAGTTCAGACAAAAGAATCAAAGCAATCACCCCAATCAATCTCAAAAAGGCCCCTTCCCGCACCAAAAGCCAAGCTTTTCATTTGTCATTCAACAAAACACAAGGAGATTCCCACGACGCATTTCCCAATATTCCACCGCTTCGATCCCAAAATCACCAATCCTGCGCGCAACAGGACAAAATGGCCCATCCAAACTCAAATCCAATCACCAACAATCAAGCGATGACCTACCCGCTGCGCACTTGCGCTAGGCCTCCCTCCCGTCATGCCCAGCGGCGTGGATCGGCTCCTTCCACTTCTTCGAGGCGTGCTGGTTCTGGCAAAGTACAAAGTACGCGACATCCCCGGGATCTTGGAACCGAGACAAATCGGCCCGGTAGGCCGCCTGCGCCTTCTTGAAGCTGTGGAAGCCCTCGTGGGTCTCCGACATCCTTTCCCGGCCCTGGTACTTGGCCATGCTGCTCAACCTGTACTTGCATGCAATCCTGTACCTCACCGTGCGCCTCGGATGGCCAAACGCCGCGTCGAGGAACGTGCTCCATTGCCACCAGCTAAATCCGGCAGGTGAAGCGGGAGTCTCAGGCTCACGAAAAAATTACATGCCGGATTAGTCCTGCACAAGACTAGATTCCCACCATCTGAAACTCATGTAAACGGCCATTGAGCTGAAACTCATAGACGAATTTTGATTCCGTAAGACGGAGAATTCTACACCATCTGCTCCCTACGATTGTGTCATCGATGGTCAATGGAATTTCAAAAGTGGCATAAAAGGAAACGCTATCCGCATCTGCGTACAATTGATAAGTGGACCCTTTCTCAGCAATCGTATCTTGATTGGAGTTAATACACCAATAGGAATATCCATAGAAGCTGTTCTCCTTATTTTCTTCGGTAAAATCGCTGATGAGCAATGATCCTGTTTTGTCCGTACCGTTCACCGAATATTTACTCAGTTTCCAGGTATTCACGATCAGGCGTTCGGTAGCGGCAATGCCATCTTTCTTGCAGCCTAAAATGCTCAAACAGGCGAAAAGAGCAATGATTAGGAATCTAGATTTCATTGGGAGTGGATTCATGGGATGCAAGACAAATCCGGTAAGTGAGGCGGGAGTCTGGGGCTCACCTACCGGATTCATCCTGCACCAGCCTAGATTTTTACCATTTCAAACTTGTGCAATCTCCCATTGAGTCGAAATTCATAAGCGAAATTCTTTCTAGAAAGCAGTGTGATTTTACAGAACCTGTAGCCATTGATTGTGTCTTCAATCGTCAATGGAATCAAATAGGATGCATAAAAATAAACACTGTCCCCATCTGCATAAAGGTAGTAGGTCGAACCACGCTCAACGATAGAATCCTGATTGGCATCAATACACCAATAGGAATACCCGTAAAAATCGTAGTCCTCAATCTTTTCCGTAAAATCACTGATGAGCAATGAGCTTGTTTTGTCTGTACCGTTTACTGAGTATTTATTCAATTTCCAAGTATTCGGAATCAACCGCTCGGTAGTTGCAATGCCATCTCTCTTGCAGCCTAAAATGCTCAAACAGACGAAAAATGCGACAAATAAGAATTTAGATTTCATTTGGAGAGGTATCAAGTGATTACGCAAAAGTGGACATCGCTCCCGTCCACACCGCAGGCTATGTCTTGAAATCGACCCGTTCCGCAGACTTGAACAGAAATTTCACCAAAGAAATTTTGCCAGGTACCATTTCCATAACGTATCGTATGAAGGATCTGCCCTGCGCTATTTACCCCGCATACATGCAGCTCCGAGCCTTTCCCTGTACAGGCTACACGCGTAAAAACGCCGGCATCGCCTGTCAGGGCTTCAATGTCACCGAAGAAATTTTGCCAAGTGCCGTTGTTGTTGTTGTTGTTGCGCAGGGTATGCAGCAACCTGCAAGTATTCGTGACGGCACACACACACTTGCATTTTGTCCCCAACACCTGAATAACCCATAGCTGTAAAGAATCCATTTTCTCAAGTTTGGCGTTCAATGTCACCTCAATCAGCAGGCACCATTTGAAACTCATGCAAGCGTCCATTGAGTTGAAAATCATAGATGAACGAACTTTTCGATAGACTAGTAATCTTACACTTTCGACCATACCGAATGGTGTCATCTATCGTCAAGGCACAAGAAGGCCCAGAAAAGTAAATGCTGTCATCCTTTTCCTTCAAAGTATAGGTGGAGCCATCCACGGAAATTGTATCCTGAGTTGAGGTGATGAATGAAAAAGAATACCCATAAAAACTATCCTCATCCAACTTCTCGGTGAAGTCTCGGATGAGCAATGATCCAGTCTTATCGATACTGTTTACTAGATATTTGTCCAGTTTCCAGGTACGTGTAACCAGGCGTTCAGTACGGGAAATCCGATCTTTTTCGCAGCCAAAGATGCTCAAACAGACGAAAATCGCGATAATCAGGAATCTAGATTTCATTGGGATTGGACTCATGGGGCGCAAGACGAATCCGGTAGGTGAGGCGGGAGTCTGGGACTCACCCACCGGATTCATCCTGCACCTGCCTAGATTTTTACCATTTCAAACTTGTGCAATCGCCCCTTGAGTTGAAATTCATAAGTGAAATTCTTTCTAGAAAGCAGGGTGATTTTACAGTACCTGTAGCCATCGATTGTGTCTTCAACCGTCAATGGAATCAAATAGGATGCATAAAAAGAAACGCTGTCCCCATCTGCATAAATTTGATAAGTTGAGAATCGCTCAACAATCGAATCTTGATTTGAGTCAATACACCAATAAGAATACCCCCAATAACTTTCGTCCTCAAGTTTTTCCGTAAAATCTCTGATTACCAGTGAACTTGTTTTGTCTATACTGTTTACTGAATATTTATTCAATTTCCAAGTATTCGGGATCAAGCGTTCGGTAGCGGCAATGCCATCTTTCTTGCATCCTAGAATGCTTAGAAAGGCGAAAATTGCAACAAATAGGAATTTGGATTTCATTGGGAGAGGTATCAAGTGATTACGCAAAAGTGGACATCGCTGCCTTCGACACCGCAGGCAATATCCTGAAATCGACCAGCACCGCAGACTTGAACAGATATTTCACCAAAGAAATTTTGCCACGTACCATTTCCATAACGTATCGTATGAAGGATCTGCCCTGCGCTATTTACCCCGCAGACATGCAGCTCCGAGCCTTTCCCAGTACAGGCCACGCGCGTAAAAACGCCGGCATCGCCTGTCAGGGCTTCAATGTCACCGAAGAAATTTTGCCAAGTGCCGTTGTTGTTCCGAAGTGTATGCAGTAATCTACCTGTATTTGTGACGGCACATACATGCATTTTGTCCCCAACACCTGCACAACCTACTGCTGTAAAAAAGCCACTCTCACCCGTTTGGCCTTCAATATCACCAAATGAACCTTGCCAGTTTCCGTTTGAAAACCTGATGGTATGTAGGATGCGCCCAGTAGTTGTAGTCGCGCATACATGCAGATTGTTACCGACTCCGCAACAGGCCACGTCTGCAAAATTGCCTACTTCGCCTGAATGCGTTTCGATATTCGTAAAGTTTTGCCAGGCTCCAGAAGTGCCGCTTCTTGAGGTGTGCCAAAGACGACCGTCGCTGGTAATCCCACATACGTGCAGCCTCGGGCCAATGCCGCCACATGCTACCTTGATAAACAGCCCCCTATCGCCACTTTGGTTTTCAATGTCTCTAAACGAGTTTTGCCAATTGCCATTGCTGGATCTGAAAGTGTGCCACAAATGGCCATCGCTAGTCACGCCACACACATGCAGCTTATTGCCAGCGCCAGCGCAATCAGCATTGACAAAAGTGCCTCGTTCTCCTGTCTGATACTCTACATTGCCGAGAGAGTGTCGCCACGTGTTGTTATTGTACCTCATGGTGTGAAGCAAAACTCCGTTGGTATCCACGTAATCGTCATAGCAATAACCAAGCGCATGGATGTCCAAAACATCGGCTGGCTTACGCAAATCCGTCCCGGAATTCCATGGCGCCATATTGTCATTCAGGTTATGCCCAGAGGGGCCTCCGCTTGTAGGTTTGTAACCCTCCGTCGGATTGTTTGCTTGCCAGAGCGCCCAAAGGCGATCGACATTGCAGTGGTGCAGCCAAAACACGGGGTCGTTAGGCGAAGTCGGGGGCAGCATGGCTCCTCCAACCCATACGTGGACTCTGTTATGTATATTGGGACCCCTAAAGCCCTCAAGCTGATTTCTGAAGCTATTTATTGGAGTCTGATTCCAAGGCGACCTATCATAAGGTGTTATGCTCATGACGCTATCAACCTCTGCTTGCGTAGGCAGGTTGTTAATTCCTGCCCCAAAAGCCCGACGAAGCGACGCGGGCAACAGTATGCCTGAACCGGGAGGATTTTCCTCCAGGATCGGCCAGTTGGCAAAGGCACCTGTGGTTACAGGATTCCCATTCCCGCCGAGAAAGTTAGCCTGCCATATCGGCGCAGTTGTAGGATCGGGAAGAGCAGCATCAGCAGCCCAGTCCCAGTAAGGCAAAGCAAAATTGGGATTCCCCAATACGCTTTGCAATGCTTTTTCATAGCGTAACAAATATTCCCTATGCCAAGGCAAGAAAGCAGGCCCACTGTGCGCGTGGTGCATGTTGTCAAGATGAACTCTTACCATTGTATCATAGGTGCCATTGGCCTTCAAGAGCAGAACCCCGGAGACATACTCAGCCTTTTCGGCGGGAGTCAAAGAATTGACGCTTTTTCTGATGTTCATAGTCCTAAAGTTAGAAGGTTGGTTTTTGAAGGATGAGCAGATTGGGGAAGTTGCATCGCATATTGATCACGTGGTCTGTGACAAACATGGCGAGATCTTCCAGTGTCTCATGATAGGAATAGGGCGAATGGGACGTCGCAATGAAACCTACATGCGTCGCTCTTGAAATAGGAATCTTTTCGCCATCTATTGAGACCGTGTAAGCATCGTCAATTTTGTCGAAGACAATAGTCCTCCCATGATAAACGAACTGAATGGGAAATTGCTTTCCACCTGCTGCTACGACATTGTTGGGTTCCTTTTCCATCTATTTTTAGTCTTTAGTTTGAGAAATCAAGACAAGATAAGCGGAAAACATAACAAATCAATGGGCTTCACCCAAAATATCTCAAATATCCTGTCAAGCAGATGATGGTCGATATGCAAAATACGTCGATTCTGGCCCCTATGAATGTTAGGAACGGATTTGTCGGACGGGAAATCTTCCCGCCGCCCTCCTCAGCTGCCCTCGTCGGCGGCATCTTTATGGATCGGCCTCTCCCACTTGCCCGAACCAAAATGGTTCAGGCAGATCGCAAACACCCTGATCTCCCTGCTCCGATAAAAGGCCAGCAGAATATTGCGGTAGCACCTCCGAGCCGATACCAAGTCGCAATAGCAAAAGCTGGTTTCCCCAGCCGCATCGCCCCCCGGCACCGCGACCCTGAAAGTCACCCTGAACTTGAACTTGCGTTTATCGTCGAATTCGCCCTGCCCCGTGGGCAGTCCCAAATCCGAGATTCTCTCCAATGTCCCACCATAATCTTCCATCCCAATTTCC
>JANORP010000246.1:0-19377 GCA_031415375.1 Bacteroidota bacterium
CCTTGACCCTTATCTCGCTATGTCCCAGATATTCCAAATGGACAACTTCGGTGATGACGCCTATGTAGAGGTTACTACCAATGCTGGCACGACTTGGACCAAGCTCGGCACGACACTCTCTGGCAACAATTGGTACAACAGCTTCAACGATTCGTGGAACAGTACCTCAGGCGCAGCAGGTGCCTGGCGCGCTGCCGACCACCCACTCACAGGCGTTGCAGGTTTTACGAGCGTGCGGGTGCGTATTGTCTTTGACAGCGATGCATTCGGTGTACAGGATGGCTTTGGTGTCGATGACATCAAAATCGTGGACACCCTGCGCAATGCAAGTGCCGTCGCCTTTGTCGCACCTGTGACGGGCTGCCAACTCAGCGCAACTAGCCCAGTTTCGATCTCGATCAAAAACTCGGGGTCGCATTCCATTTCCAATATCCCCGTCTGTTACACTTTCAATGGTGGCCCAGCCGTCTGCGCAACAGCCCCAGGGCCAATTGCTCCCGGTGCGACCTTTACTTACACATTCGCTGCAACCGTAAACATGGCCGCTCCTGCTGCCTACAACCTCGTGGCCTACACCAACTGGAGCGCCGACTATACGCGCCTCAATGACACCGTGCGCGCCACGGTGAGCAGCTTGCCCCTCGTCAATACCTTCCCCTACCAACAGACTTTTGAGGCTGGACAGGGCGGATGGGCAAGTGGCGGCACGACCCTCAATGACTGGGCTTATGGCACTCCTGCAAAAGCCACCATCACTGGCGCGGCTTCAGGTACCAAAGCCTGGGTCAATGGTGGTCTCGCACTTGGATCCTATGAAGACAACGCCAATACTTGGGTCGAGAGTCCTTGTTTTGACCTGAGCACGCTCACTGACCCATGGGTCACAGCCAAGATTTGGTGGAATGCAGAATTTTCTTGGGACGGCGTCGTGCTGGAATCATCCACCAACGGCGGCACAACTTGGAATGAAATTGGCACTTTTGGAGATCCATTCAACTGGTACACCGACAATACTGTCACTGGCCTGAGCAATAATGCAGGTACAGGCAATGGCTGGTCGGGTCGCACGAGCAGCAACAATGGCTCCAATGGCTATGTGTTTGCCAAACACAGCATTACAAACCTCGCGGGCCAGCCCTCAGTGCGCTTCAGAATGCACTTCGCCAGCGATGGCAGCGTCGTGGACGATGGCTTTGCCTTTGACGACTTCGTGGTCGCCAATGCCCCCACCGTGAATTTGGGTGCAGACACCACCGTATGCAGTAGCCAAACGATCAACCCTGGTTTGTCGGGCGGCACATATCTCTGGACAGGTGGCGCAACCACGCCCACCCTCACCGTCTCTTTGCCTGGCACCTATACCTTGCTATACACAGACAGTTTGGGTTTGACGGGCGTCGATTCCATCGTGCTCTCCAGCTCCCCCACACCCGCAGTCGATCTGGGCAACAATCAGACCGTTTGCCATGGTGACACGTCCTGTTTCACGGTCAATACCACGACCTATCCCAGCGTCGCGTGGAGCACAGGTGCCACCACGGGCCAGATTTGCGTAACGACCAGCGGTAATTGGAGCGTGCAAGCAACCGATGCTTTTGGTTGCACCACGCGTGACTCGGTGACCACGACCGTCGTCGCCCTACCGACACCCAATCTCGGTGCCGACCGCACGATATGCCCCAATGATACGACCTGCATCGGTAGCAATTGCGGTCCCAATCACACCTATATTTGGTCCAATGGTGCGACGACCCAGCAAATCTGTGTCTCTCCTCCCGGTGCCTACTGGATGCAGTGCATCGATTCAAACGGCTGTAGCGGCGGTGACAGCATTGACATCACGATGGCTGCAATGCCTGTTGCAAGCGGCTCGGTCGATACCAGTGCTTGCCCGATCGTGCAGTTTACCAGCAGCTCGACCAACACGACTGGCGTGCTCTGGAACTTTGGCGATGGCAATAGCTCCACCACTGGCAGCATCAGCCACGACTATACGACTGCTGGCAATGGCAGCTATACCGTGACCCTCACTGGAACCAATGATTGCGGCAGCAACATCGTGACTTTCATCGTGGACATCAACTGTCTTGTGAGCATCGGTGGAGCGATGGACAATCACCTCAAGTTGTTCCCCAACCCCAACCAAGGCAAGTTCAAGCTGGAAACCACCCTCTCGGGCACAGCCCCTGTGCTGGTGACCATCGTGGATCTGCAAGGCAAGGTAATCTTTGCCCACGACTACGGACAGGCAGCTGGTCATTTCTCCGAAGAAATCGCGTTGGACGTCACCAAAGGCGTCTATTTCGTGAAGTTTGATGAAGGTGGACAAGTAACTGTGAAAAAACTGGTCATCCAATAAGCGCAACGCGCCGATCTTGAAAAACCTCCTCGGCCAATGTGCCGAGGAGGTTTTGTTTTTTTTGCCTAAATTGGCCACATGAAGCGAATTTCACTTTTGTTGTTATTGGCTACCATTTCAATGGTGAGCTGTAAAAAATTCGACCCAGAAAAGCAGGCCGATTTGGATGAGACACTTATCACCAATTACATCAGTTCCAATAGTCTCGCGGCAACAGGCACGGGTTCTGGCCTGTATTATACGATCGACAGCTTGGGTACTGGTGTATATCCGACACTTGCATCGAGCGTCACGGTGGTGTACAAAGGTTCGCTCCTCGACGGCAAGGTATTTGATGAAAGCAGCGCTGCGGGCGCGACCTTCCCGCTCAGTTCCGTCATCACGGGCTGGCAAGAAGGCATCCCAAAATACAAGGCAGGTGGCAGAGGCAAATTGCTGATTCCCTCAGGACTTGGCTATGGAAACCAATCCGTAGGCACAATTCCCGTCAATTCGGTGCTGCTTTTTGATATCCATTTGATCAGCGTGCAATAATCGGCAGGCGATGCTTGCTGCGAAATTGGTCGGCAGACAGCATAGCTGTATTGTGACTCCCCTTTATGAAACGCATTCTCATCCCTCTTCCCGACCGCGACTTTGATGTGACTGAAGTCGCTGTGCCCTGGAAACTGTGGCATGACCATGGCTATGCAATCACGTTTGCGACAGAGCAAGGTCACCTCGGCACCTGCGACCCCCTCCTCCTCACCGGCGTGATTTTTGGGCAACTAGGCGCCACAAAAGAGGCGATCGGCTATTACCATGAGATGGTTGCAAGTCCAGCATTTCAGCAGCCCATTCGGTATGCCGACATTCGCCCCGCAGATTATGACCTGCTGCATCTGCCAGGCGGCCATGCCCAGGGCATGAAACAATACTTGGAATCCAAGACACTGCAAGGCAAAGTCTTGGCCTTTTTCCAACTGCAAAAGCTGGTGGGCAGCATTTGCCATGGGCCCGTAGTGCTCGCACGCACCATCGATCCCGCAACAGGCAAAAGCGTGATCTATGCCCGCAAAGTGGCAGCCCTCACAAAATTTCTTGAACGGCTAGCCTATTATATTACGGCCTGGAAATTGGGTAAATACTACCGCACCTATCCTGCCTATGTGCAAGACGAGGTCATTGCAGCCATCGGCACACCCAGCAATTTCCAACAGGGCCGCAAACAGTTTGCCCCTTTTGTCTGCGAAGATGGCAATTTGGTGACTGCGCGCTGGCCCAAGGATTCTTGGCTGTATGCCGAGCAGCTCATCGCACGTCTCGATCAACAATCTCTCAAATTGCCTGTATGAAAGCCGCAAAGGTACTCACCCCGATATGGAGTTTGCGTGCCATCATGGGATTGGCCATCGGAATATTATGTTCCTCCACATTGCTACATGCGCAGCTAGGAAAAATCCAAACCTTGATGGCGCGCGTGACGATGGCAGACAAATCTGGCCTCCAAAATGACACGACAGGCATCTCGTCGATCGACATGCCGCTCATGGATTGCTTGCCCAATAACCTGCGCAACCTCCATGTCTATGACTGGAGCGGCGACGGCATCAATGACCTGATATACAATGGCCCTTGCATATCATACGCAAAAACGGCATTCATTTTACAAACCGACAAGGGCCTGTACATGGCCTTTGAGTTGGGGGGCACCTTGCTTGGTATCGAGCAGGTAGGCGATCATTGTTATGCGTGGATTTACAACAGCGCCATCGGCTGCATGCGCACGGCTTCCATCTGCGAAATTCAATTGGGCCGCGATGGAGAATTGCTACAGCGCACCACGATCGAATGGAATCCAACGGATACCATTCCCCTATCAGATGAATATGCCCAAGTGCAGGTCATGGGAATATTGCGGGAGCAAGCGCGTGAATATGACGCGGCCCTCAAGGATGAGTGTACAGGTCAAAAAATCACAGGAAATCAAGTCGCCCGCCTCACAACCCCTCAGCAGTCGCTCTTGATAACATCACGTCAAGATTGGCAAATGGTCTGCGCTCCAATTGCAGAAGGCAGCTGGCGAATTGCATGGATCAAAAATTCAGTACAAGATATGAACGCGAACGAGAAAACGATTTTGAGCCTTTACGAAGGATTTCAGCAAAAGAATTATTTGCAGATGGGTGCATGTTATGCCGACAGCGCGACCTTCCAAGACCCCGTTTTTAACCTAAAAAACGGGAAAGAAGCGCGTGCCATGTGGCATTACCTCATCACCAATGGCAAAGAGTTGAGTGTCACCTTTCGGGACATCAAAGCCGACGACAAGACGGGCACAGCCCACTGGGAGGCCACCTACAAATTCTCAGCCACAGGCCGCATGGTACACAATGTGATCGAGGCGAGCTTTGAATTTGAAAACGGGAAGATCGTGCGCCACCGCGACCATTTCAAGTTTTGGAAATGGACACGCATGGCACTTGGCACGACAGGCACGCTACTTGGCTGGACGCCACTGGTCAAAAACAAGGTGCGCAAGACCGTTGCTGGCGGCTTGAAAAAATTCATGGCCGACAAGCCTGAATATCAGTGAGATTAAAACATTTGAATTGAGAATTGCTCAGACGCAAGGGCACATTATTGGTGCGGAAAATCCAAAATGGTTACTTGAGTTTGGAGGATGACCTTGTTGTCCTAGCATTTTTGCGGTGCACGATCATCCTCCAAACTCAAAAAAATTGATCATGCAGTTTGTGAAAGACCTCATCATCATACTCTTTGTCAGCGATCAGCAACGCAGTCGCGATTTTTATGCTGCACTTATTGGCGCACAGCCTGTATTGGATTTGCCCGGGATGACGGAGTTCCTACTTATTTCTGATGTGCGCCTAGGTCTCATGCCGACTGCTGGCATCGCCAAACTGATCACGCCCACCTGCCCACATCCTGAGCAAGCACGAGGTGTACCGCGCTGTGAGCTTTACCTGCGTGTGGAGGACCCTAGGGAATGGCTTGCGAAAGCGCTCGTCGCAGGTGCCACGCCTGTGCGCCCCTTGGAATTGATGGACTGGCATGAATGGGTGGCATACGTCGCAGATCCCGACGGACACATTATCGCATTCGCCAAGCCGGCTTGAGTGGTATCGGATTTCGTACAAACAATTTTTGGACCGATTTTCATCCCAACATTTCAGCGGAATAGCTGAGTCCCTGATTGTGAGGAAATTGCGTGCCGCACACTCCAGCATTTCACAAACTCGCGTTCAAAAATCGGTTTTGTTTTTTCGAAAATCATTTTCTTGCCCCTTGCCAACCATCTTTTACACCTGCGAATCGATGCCTGCATTTGCAAAAATTGAAAACTTTTGAGCCTCCCTGAGGTTTCCAACCGTAGTTTGACGATGTTCGTAAGAGGTAGCACCAACCATTTTTCAACGCATGCAGTGGTTTTTTAGGTATCGAGTGACAATGTTGTTGACCGTGATCGGCCTCACAGCACTTTTTGGATATTCATTGCGCGACTTTGAGATCTCATTCAGTTTCGATTCCTTCAGGCCCAAAGATGCCCCTGAATTGTCGTTTTTTGAACAGTATTCGGATTCCTTCCCGACCTACGAAAACAATATCTTGGTCGCCTTCGAGGGTCCCAATGGCGATGTCTGGGACCTTCCTTTCCTCAAAAAAATCGATGCCGTTTTCGAGGAGATGCGCAGCATCCCCAATGTCGATACTGTGATTTCCCCGACTCGCATGTTGCGCTATGTGCGTGCAGGCATGGGCGTGCAAGCCCGCCCGCTCATTTCACTGGACTCGGTGGAGAGTCTCCAAAAGGCGCGCACATTCGTAGAAGACGATCCTCTGCTCGGTACTGTCTTTTTCTCTGCCGATCATCAATACATTAGCGGCACCTTGCAGGTCAATCCGAGGATCTTGGACGATCCCCGCAGGGACTCCCTAAGCCATGCTTTGCGCAACGTTGTGGAGAAAGCTGGCTTGGAGCATGTCATTTCTGGAGTGCCCTATATCCGCACCCAATATGTTGAAATGATCAGCGCAGAATTGGTCTATTTCCTATCGATTTCAATCTTGCTGGCCATCATCGTCATGTATTGGCTGTTTCGCAGCTGGTGGGGCGTGTTGTTGCCGCTCATCGGGGTAGGCATTGCGATGCTTTGGACATTTGGATTGATGGCCGCTACGGGCAAGCCCCTCGACATCATTTGCGAATTGCTGCCGACCGTCTTGTTTGTATGTGGCGTGAGTGACATCATCCACCTCGTGACTCGGTATCAGACAGACTTGGGATCAGGATTGCCTGCCAAGGATGTGATGCAGCTGACCCTCAAAGAAATAGGTGGAGCCCTCTTCCTCACTTGCATCACTACCGCGATCGGCTTCGTGACCTTGTACACATCGCCATTGCCGCCGATCAAGTCTTTTGGATTGTATGCTGGCGCCAGCGTGATTTTTGCGTGGATTGCAGTCATGGTATTCATCCCCAACATCTTGCTGCGCCTAGACCCTGAAAAGGTGCGCCGTAGCAAGGGCGCTTCCAACAATGAACGCTGGACTTTGTACATGACGCGCCTCCACAATTGGGTGAAACTGAAGCGCAAATGGATCGTCGCGAGTACGGTTGTGATTTGTATCGCTTCCCTTTTTGGGATGTCGATGATCTCTTACGATAGCTATCTGCTCGACGACGTCTCGCCAGACGATCCTACCCGCGCCAATATGCAGTTCTTTGAACAGCATTTTTATGGTGCACGCGCTTTTGAGGTTGCCGTGATGCCCAAACCCGGCAAAAGCATGACCGATTTGGACATCCTCCAAGATTTGGATACGCTGCAGCAATTTGCGCATACGCAGACCCGCATGAGTCCATTTTTCTCGCTGGTGAATTATCTCAAGGGTGCCAATCAGTTGTATCGAGGTGGCGACAAACGATTTTTCAAGCTCCCGAGAAGCCAGGAAAAGGTTGATGAGCTATTGGCCTTTGGATATGTCGCGGGTGCGGGTGATGTGATCAAGCTCACAATGACGCCGAGCGGGAGCATGGGGCGCATGAGTGCCAAGATTGGCGACATCGGCAGTTACAAGTTTGCCTCGATTCGGGCTGAGTTGGCAGCATTTGTGCAGCGCGCCTGCAATCCCGACAACTTTGACTACCACCTCACGGGGTTGGCTGTGATCAACGAGGCCAATGCGGATGTATTGCGTGACGGCTTGTTTCTGGACTTGGCAATGGCGGTCGTGATGATCGCCATTTTAATGGGCCTGATGTTCAGAGACTGGAAAATGGCACTTGTTGCAATGATCCCCAATATCATTCCCTTGCTGGTGACCGCTGGCATGATGGGCTTCTCGGGGATCACGCTGCGTCCATCGACCTCGATCGTGTTTCTGGTCGCCTTTGGGATCGCGACAGACGATACGATACACTTCATGTCGCGCTTCAGGCACGAACTGCGGATCGGCAACGATTTGGAAAAGGGCTTGTACAATGCCATGATCGGCACGGGCAAGGCAATGATCATCGCTGGCATGATCCTGCTCTCAGGGTTTGGTAGCTTGATGACTTCAGACTTTGGGGGCACCTTTGTCATCGGTCTTTTCACGGCGGTGACACTGCTGGTTGCATTGCCAGCAGACTTGCTGCTGCTACCTGTGCTCATTCGCTTGTCAGGCATCGGGAAAAAGGCCCTCGATCGCGCGGATAACATTGAAACGCCAGTTCTCACCCCCTCTGATATACATGGCCAATCTTAATTTTTTGATAACATCTCATTCCGTAAATTGCGTCACTTTTGATCAAAGACACTACGCTTTAAGCGCATAAAAATATGGCAGAAATCCTAGAAATGCCCAAGTTGAGCGACACGATGACCGATGGTGTCGTGGCAGCATGGCATAAAAAAGTCGGCGAAAAAGTCAATGCCGGCGAATTGCTGGCCGAGATCGAAACCGACAAGGCTACGATGGAACTGGATTCCTTCTGGACAGGCACGCTGCTCTGGACAGCTGTGGAAGACAAAGGGACGGTGACGGTCGGCAAATTGCTGGCGATCATCGGCAAGCCCGACGAAGATGTGAAAGCTATTTTGGCAGCGTATGAAGCCAAAAATGGCGGCACTAAGCCAGTTGTGAGCGAGGAAAAGGCTCCTGCAGCGCAACCCGAGGCTCCGAAGGTGGAAACGCCAGCTGTTGCCGAGGAAGGCGACGACGACCGCATGAAGGCCTCGCCACTCGCCAGAAGCATGGCCAAGGCCAAGGGCATCGACATCTCGCGTGTCACAGGCTCGGGTCCCGAAGGCCGTGTCATCAAGAAAGACATTGAAAATTACAAGGAAAGTGCTGCCCCTGCTACAGGCAGCGCCCCTAGCATGGGCCTGCCAACTGGCAAGGAAGCCTTCACCGAGGTGCCGCTCAGCCAAATGCGCAAGACCATCGCCCGTCGCCTCACCGAGAGCAAAAATGGGGCTCCCCATTTTTACCTCACGATGGAGATCGACATGGGTGCCATCTCAGATGCCCGTGCAGCCATCAACGAGACCGCACCCGTCAAAGTGAGCTTCAACGATATCGTGATCAAGGCTTCTGCCATGGCCTTGCGTCAGCATCCTGGTGTGAACGCCAGCTGGCGCGGTGATAGCATCCGCTACAATCAGCATATCCATATCGGCATGGCAGTGGCTGTGCCAGATGGTTTGATCGTGCCAGTGATCCGCTACGCCGACAACCTCGGCTTTTCGCAGATCGCCAGCGAGGCCAAGCGCCTCGCCGAGATGGCGCGCAACAAAAAGCTGCAACCCAGCGATTGGGAAGGCAATACCTTCAGCATCAGCAACCTCGGCATGTATGGCATTGAGGAATTCACGGCGATCATCAATCCGCCAGATGCTTGCATCCTCGCGGTCGGCGCGATCCGCGAGGTGCCCGTGGTGAAAAACGGCGCGGTCGTGCCAGGCAAGACCATGAAGGTGACCCTGAGCTGCGACCACCGCGTGGTCGATGGCGCGGTCGGCTCTGCCTTCTTGAAAACTTTGAAAGAATACCTGGAGCAGCCGATGCGGATGCTGATTTGATAAGGTTTGTTTGTTTCGAATAATAGAATCCCGGGCGGCTTGATGCTGTCCGGGATTCTTTTTTTGGGATGGCACAGGGGCATCTCAAGAATTCCCGATGGGTGAGTCACGATCGTTGATCGGGAAAGCGCAGGGAAGGAGATGACGTTGCGCGTGTTCCTGCGCGAGCCTATACGTCGGCCCTCGAGTCCAAGGCCTCTGGCCGCAGGACCAATGACCCTTTGCCTCCGGCAAAAAAAGCCGATTTCCGTTTGCCAGAGGCAAATGGTCGAGCGTCCTTCGGCCAGAGGCCTCGGACTCGGACTCTTGCAAAATCTCATTGTCATGCACACAAAAAGGTAAGTCCTAGGTGTGGCCGCTCAGCATCCACGCCACAAATGCACTCCATTTTTCATAACTTTAGGGATGAAAATGCGCTGGGCTTTTTTACTGATGATAATTGTGATGCATTTGCCCGCACATGCTGCCGGTGCACACCGCATCGCACACACGCCTACCGACACCATCGTCCCCGGCCTGCGCATCCTCTCCTGGAACATCTACATGCTCCCCAAGTTTGCAAAAATCACGGGCAAACGACAGCGGGCGCATTGCATCGCGCAGCAGCTACGGCAAAGCAATTGTGACATTTTGGTATTTCAAGAGGCCTTTTTGGAGGACGCGCGACGCATCCTGCGCAAGGGCTTGAAGCACCAATTTCCCTATGCCTACGGTCCCGCCAACCGCAAATTCAGCATCAAAACCAATGCTGGCATCTGGGTGCTGAGCAAGCTGCCGCTCACGCCTTTGGAGGAGATCGACTATGTGGAATGCGAAGGTTTTGATGATTGTTTTGCCCGCAAGGGCGCACTCCTGCTGGAGGGCATCCATGCAGGCAGACCGTTCCAAGTTCTCGGGACGCATTTGCAGGCTGGCGGCCCGCACAGCATCCGCCAAAGCCAGATGGACGAAATGCGGAGCCTCCTCGATCGGCACCGCAGAGACGGCATCCCACAGATCATCGCAGGCGACATGAATACTGGGCAGAGCGACACCGCGCACTACCACGACATGTTGCAGCGCCTCGATGCACAAGATGGCCCTCTCAAAATCCACCTCAACGCCGTCGAAAATGGCTATCCCAACGATTTGCACAGCAAGGGCGTGCGCAGCTTCAGGGTCATCGACTTCGTGTTCCTGCGCCCCAACGGCATCACAGGCATCGGCGCCGAGCGCAATATGCCGGGGTTCTATGCCGATTGGTCTAGACGGCACCATGATTTGAGTGACCATTTCCCCGTCGAGATCCAGATTTGGTGGTAGGGCATGCCGAGTTGTGTGAATACGATCGATTTGGAAATGCAGCGCCAATAGGATAATTTGGGTGGATGATAACTTACATGCCCCATTCTTGTCGCCTCCTTCTAGCCATCGCCTTGTGCTGCCTGCTCACACTGCCTGCCTGCAGGCGCAATACGCCGCCTGTGATGCGCCTGCAAGGACCCGCAATTTTCTCGAGCGCACGCGGGGTTGCCTACCAAGATCCGGGCATCATCGCCTTTGACAAGGAAGATTTTGACCTCACCGACCAGGTGACGATGGTGAGTACCGTCGATACGCACCGCGTGGGAGCTTATCAGGTGACTTACACCTGCACAGATTTGAAAGGACAGTCTGCACAAATCACGCGTGACGTGCAGGTGACGCACACACTTGCAAGCATCCAAGGCGTCTATCGGTCGGTGAGTGATTTCAACATCTGTCCGATTTTGGGCTACGCGAGCATCTATCCTGAACAGGGCTATCCAACCCAAAATCTTCTTTATCCTGCCGTCGGCAACAGTAGCACCGGCAGTGGCAATTACCTTAGACTTGCGATGACCAATGACGCGCCAGGATATGATATGCGCATCATCAATGGGCATATTCCATGCGGCTACCGCGTGGAAGGGCTAGGAGATATCAGTGATGATGGCGACTCGATCAGATTTGTATGCCTCGTCACTTCAGACATTAATGCCTCCAATACAGCCAATGTCACACTTACTTATTTGAAGCAGTAGTGGGTTGGAGAGCGTGCCGCGCGACGACCATCTATGATAGTCAGTAGCGCTCATCGGTCTCATCGGCGACGAGGATGTGGAGGCCGCTCGCCGTCAGCTTATCTTAGCCCCTATTGGCACTCACATCTTTACAAACTTCAAGACTTTGCCTGCTCCTGCAGCTGCGCTCACATGTAGCAGGTACACGCCCGGAGTAAGATCACTGACGTCGATCGCCTGTGTCTGCAAAGTGCCCGCGGCATCGAGTACGATATGTTTCCATGCACGACCATCGACACCTGTCACATGCACCTCGCGCAAACCCTCGGCGATAAACTGTAGGTTGATCTCTGACTTGGCTGGGTTGGGATAGAGCGCGAAGTAGTCGCCACGGGCCTCGACGAGCACCTTTTCTACGGTGCTGTAGCTGCTGCTGCCATTTTGATCGATGATTTTGAGACGATAATAGTGCCAACCTGGTGCAACATGGTCATCATCGACGCGGTAATTGGTGGTGCCCTGCGCTGTGCCGCGCGCACCGACTTGGGCCACGGTGTGAAAATCGCTGAGGTTGAGCCCATGTTCTACCTCGAAGCGATCGACCTGCACCTCCTCGGTGGTCTGCCACTGCACCTGGTTGCTGTGGCCCGCTTGCGTCACCTGAAAGGCCGTCATGGTCACTGGCAATGGCGTCTGTTGCACGCCGCCGAGCACGCGCAGATTCCAGACGCATTGAGACCCCGCAGTACCATCGACCATCAAATAATATTGGGTATTGGGCAGCAGACCCGACCAGTTGTAGTAAGCGTTGGTGGTGGTCGATGTGCCGCAAAAGACGGCCGATCCCCATGTGCCTGGGCCTAGGCAGGCCCCGCCTACCGGCGCACGAAAGAGCGCGACCTGCACACCACAGGAGCCGCCGCAGCTCAGGTTGCAGGCGATGTCGGTGATGCTGGCATGCACGTCGGTGCCTGTCGCATCGGTGGTGAATGTGTAGAAGATGAAATTGTCGATCGAGCCATTGCAGCTCATCTCAGTCGTGTTGGGTGCGAGCAAGTTGGGCGCTGGCGCGATATAGTTGTTGCCCGCATATTCGCCTGTATTGGTGATGTTGGTGGCGGTGATGCAATTGGTGCTGCCATTGCGGCCCATAGCGATGCGGATGTCGTAGTTGCCGCCCGTGCCCGATGTCGAGGAGACGACGATGTAATAGGTGGTGCCCATTGTGAGCGGCTGCGAGGTGATGTGCAAGATGTTGTCGGTACTGCTGAACTGCACCTCGGTGGCAATACAGTTGGCGGGTGTCGCGACATTGGGGCAGACGTTGAGCAGATTGATGGTGGGAAAGCCCGAGGGCGCGGCAAAGTCTTGGGCTGCATCGATGCTCAAGTACTCGTCGGCAGTGGTCGGGGTATAGGAAAATACATATTCTGAGCCGTCTATGTGCATGTTACAAGCGCCATTGGTGTAGTCGTTGCCCGAGCCGACGAGGGTCATGCAAGTATGGCTGTAGGGCAATGTCGCCAAGGCAAATGCCGTGGGGCATGTGCGGCCTGTCGGTGTGGTCGGCATGATGGTGGTTCCAAAATCTAGCGACCAATTGTTGAGGATGCCATTGCCGCCAGCCGCCGCATCGTCATCGACGCGCAATTGCCAGATGCCGTCTGCATTTTGGCCATTGTTGAAGGCCGCCATGCTTTGCTCAGGGACATAGGTGCCCTTGAAGTCGCCGGCTCCGACGATGGAACCGGTGGGGCCGCATTCGCTGAAGCAAAGCCCTGTATGGTAGTCATTGCCAGAGCCGCCTCCGTTGTCGTCTGAGAGGCGCACGGTGGTACCTGCAGGGCTGATGAGATAGATGTCGATGTCGCTGGGGATGGGCTGCGTGATCGAGAGGCATACGCGTGCTAGCCTGGTGGTGCCTGTGAGGCTACCGACGCCAGTCACGGTCTGGCTGTATAGATTGTTCACGGTATTGTTGGGGATGGTGCCGCCATAGGCATAGAAGTTTTGTGCGTGTACACACGCGACTCCCAGCACAATCAACATCAAGGACATAACCAATCGCTGGATAGCAGCGCGAAACAAAGCGAAGGGAGGGGCGACATTTTCCATATACACGTTCAATTTTGGAAGACAGGCACGATGACCGATTCGAAAATTGAAGTTGCAAAGCTTGATGAACAAATGTTTGCTGATGTGGCCTACTGCGTTAATAAGTGGCTTTTGGGACATTGTGGCGGCAGATTGCTAGCCTTGAGGGGCGAATGGTTGGCCTTCTTATGGGCGCATGTCATATCGATGCTAGCCGAAGACATCGTGAAATCGGCTAGCAGCCAGATCTTCTAGACTTGGACAGCGATTCAGGTTTTGCGGATCTCCGATCGACCATGGCATGATCGGAAGTCGGCATTTCTGAGGCCGATTTCGATTCAAGAAGACAAAGCAAATATGGGAATTGTCTCCGACAAGCCTGCGGCAATGATCGGCCGCGCAGGTGACTTCCCGCGCGGCCGATCGCTTACTTCGCAATTGGAATTCAGGGACGTGTGTTGGTCATTGCTTCACAAACCGCCTGATCTCGACATTGCCCATATCGTCATTGGCACGGAAGAAATAGATGCCCGCAGGATACCTACTTACATCCAACTGATCGCTCAGATGGCTGCCAGTAGCCAGGTCGGCTTGGTGCAAAACGCGGCCAGCAACATCTGTGATGACGACTTGAAAATTCACGTCTTCGGAGCTGACCAAATCAAATTTCAGGAGATCTTGCACCAGGCTAGGAAAGATCGACAGCTGCATGCCGACCACATCGCAAGGGATGGCCGAGATGATCGACGAATAAACGATCGTTTCCTCATTGGCCACTTGTGCTGCGATTCTGAAATAGCCGTAGGCCACGGCAGTGGCGGGGATCGCCAATTGGAATTCGCGGGCATGTTGCTGGGCAGCCATATGCGATCCTGCGGCAAGTCGGGTAAATTCATTGCCATCGATGCTGCCTTCAACCCAAAAAGCGGCCCATTCCGATGCGGGATCGGCCTTCCAATTGGCGAGGATGCCTTGCGCTGTGCATTCGACAGCCAAGGCCGTCATCGGCATGGGCAAAATGAGCTGTCGGCTGTTTGGGCAATCACGGGTGAGCGTGACGGCCGCCCCCAACTCATAAGCGCCCATGTCGGGCAATCCCGTGCGTGTGGTGGCCACGAGGTCACCCAGTGGCGCATTGCCACCGTCAAACGTGCCCGCATTCACAGCTGGCGAGGTCCCATTGAGCAAACGAAAGTCGTCGATGAGGGCATTCATAAACAGGGGATCGGTGGTAAGCACACTTCCGCCATTGATAAATGTAGAGGCTACGCCGCCATTGTCGATGATGGAAAAGCTCGCCGTAATGAGCGATGGACTCGAAATGTCGGCCCGGGTATTGTTCCAAAAGATGCAATTTTTAAGTGTTCCCAGCCCCACCGACTTGTTTTGCAGGCCGCCGTGACGACTACCTGAGGCCGATGAGGTCGTGTTTTCAGTCACGGTGCAATTGTGCATCGTGAGAAATGTGTTCACGTTGTTGGTAATGATTGCGCCGCCTTCGTCGGTGGCAATATTGTCATACATGAGTACATTGCTCATCGTGGTCGTAGAGCGCCCCAGGTGCAAGCCGCCACCATCGAGGGCGATATTGCCTGAGATGACGGTCTGCCGAACGTTGAGCGTGCTGGTGCCCGAGAAGAGCTTGTGCACGTAGATGCCGCCACCCTGCTTGCCAGTGCCTGCATTGGCGGTATTGTTGGTGACCATGCCGTCGATGAGATTGACGGTACCATCGATGATGTAAATACCGCCACCACCGTCGGGGCCGGCGACATCGGTCGCTTGATTGTTGGAGACACAGGCCCCGTTGAGGGTGAGGGTTGCGCCACCATCCACATAAATGCCGCCGCCGCGCTGGGCAAGGTTGCCTCTGCCTGGCGCCCCAAACACGCAGTTGTTGGCGACGACCACAGGTGCGGGCGTGGTGCCCAAGGCACTGAGCCCTTTGTAAAGGAGCAAGGCGCCCCCATTGAAATTGTTTTTGCCGCAATTCTCGATCAGGCAATTGCTCAGGGTCACGTTGAGGGTAGGCACAGCACTCGGGGCATTGGCGCAGATATCGATGCCGCCCCCAAAGTTCCCGATGGTATTTTGGATCACACAATTGGTGACGCTCGCGGATGTTGGAATGGCATTGGTGGTGGCGATGTAGATGCTGGCCTCGCCGCCAGAGGTTCCTTGATCCTCAAAAATCATGTCTGAAACCGTCATCCCGAGGGCGTCTTGGAGGGTGAGCGCCTGGCCTGCGAGTCCTGTAGGATGTCCATAGCGCCTCACGGTCATGGAGCGGAGCTGCACATTGTTCCCGTTCACGATCATCCATCGGCTGGTGCGATTGACCCCGTCAAAGACCGTGAGCGCCCTGCTTGCACCTCTGATCACGACCCCCGCATCTGCGGGCGTGACCGCGAGCATCTGATCGGTATAGGTTCCTGCATCGACATAGATCGAGTCGCCAGCTGCGAAAACAAAGGTGGCAAGGGCATGCTGCAAAGTCGCCACAGGTTGTGCGGCTGTGCCTGGATTGAGATTGCTGCCTGTTGATGCGCAAAAGACATCCCCCACGCTACTGCCATCATTCACGTAGATGACGAGGGCTTGCACCCGATGTGCTTGCAGCAAAAGCAGGGCAAGGACGGCGATTCCCCGAGCCGACCGACTTGCAATTCGCACAAAAAAGGGTAACAAATTTTCCATACACAGGTGATTAAAGACGAGTATTACAGGACGCGGATATCAAGCATCAATTTGGATAGGTATATGAACAAATGCTTGCCAAAGTGGCCTGTTGCATTAATTTGTGACTTTTGGAGCCGCTTTGGGGCGAACGGTTGGGCACTCAGGGGCGAATGGATGCCTAACTTGGGATGGCAGCTGCTTATCTTGATGGGATACATGATTGCAGAAAGGGTAACCATTTCAGCAGGCCGTGTCAGTTTATTTGCGCAGGGGCTCGATGTCAAAGGAACGGGATACGGGGACGGCCTCTTCCAGGTGCATCATTTTGAGTCGATAGGCTTGCGAATTGCCGAGGACTTCTTCCACCATGCCCCCATTGATCAAAAAAGAGCGGTGGCAACGGTAAAAATGCGGGGCATTTTGCAACGCCTCCTCTGCTTCCTTCATGGTCATGCGCAGCAGTTTGATTTTGTGCTGCCCGTCTTTGAGATAATGAAACTTGCAATAGTTGTCGGCTGCCTCCACGGCGATGAGCTCGGCGATCGCGACCTTGAATTGGGATTCGCCTTGGCTCGCCTCGACCACGAGCATCGCGGGCGTGGCATCTATGGGCGTAGGCAAGGTGGGAGCAGGTGCCTCGACTTCTGGCAAAATCGGTTTTGGGACTTTGGGTTTCGGCAGGATCATCAATGCTGCTTGCAGTGGCAACAAACCTGAGATGAGCATAAAGAGCACCAATTGCATCAAGAAATGCCCCATTTCCCGCATATCTACGATGATCGCGAACCCGTAACATGCAAGGGCCAACCAAGTCGCTGCAAAAAAGGCAAACGGGATGACTGCCCAGCGGATCCAAGCCGTTCTGGGCGCTGCACCCGGCTTCAATTCACCAAACAACATCCTCCCCAACCCGACCGAGGCGAGGACCAAGATCGCAGCCACAGGAAGATAAATGGGAACCAAGTGGGCTGCATCGCAGAGGCCACGCCCCACAAAGCCTTCGCAATTGAATGCCTCGAAATAAAATAGGCAACAGGTATAGTACAGCCCAAACACAAGCCCACCCAGCGTGAGTGCACGTTTGGAATATGTGGGCTGCCTAGATTCCATCGTTGTCGCGGCGTGCGCGGTAATTGTTGTAAACGATGAGTCCAATCGTGACCACGACGCTAAACAACAGGTAGTTTCGCAATTTGCGCTCATAGCCCATCTTGCTCGCTTGCAAGATTTCCTTTTCCTTGAACAAGGCAATCTCCTGGTCCTTTTTTCCCAACTCGTAGCGTGTCTGAAGCTCGCCGATTCGGCTATTGACGGTTGCGGAGTTCACGGTTTCGCGCAGTGTGTAGTATTCTTCGAGGATGCCATTGGCGGCTGCGAGGTCACCTTGCGCCTTGAGGACTTGGTAGAGGCTGCCGAGGGCCTGCACTTCCAAGCCTTGGAAGTGAAAGGCGCGTGCCTTGACGAGTGCAGCGTCCAAGGAACTTTTGGCGGGGCCAAATTGTTGCAGCGCGAGGTAGAGCTCACCGAGCGCGATCTGCACCTCGCAGATGCCGGGATGGTTTTGCAGGCGCGTCGCATAGTCGATGGCGCGGTCGAGTTCGGCCTTGGCATTGCTGTAATTGCCCTTGCGGGTATCGACGCGGCCGATGCCCAAGCGGGCATAAAACATGCCATCCTCATTTTTCAATTCCTCCTCGATCAGCAACGAGTTGTAATAAAAAGCAGCAGCCTTGTCGAGACTGTCGAGCTTCCAATAGGCATCGCCGATGTTCACGAGCCTGATGGAGGCTTGCCCTTTGTCCTTGCCGAGTTTGTTTTCGATGGCGAGGGACCGCTGGAAATAGGAGAGCGACTTGAGGTAATTGCCCTGCTCATAATAGACGGAGCCAAGATTGTTGAGGCAACCCGAGACGCGCAGGGAGTCACCTGCGCCCTCGGCGAGCTTGAGGGCCTTGAGGTAGTTTTCGACGGAGAGACCATAGTAGCCGAGATCTTTGTCGAGGATGCCGAGGAGGATATGTGCATTGATGAGTCCCTTGGCATAGCCGCCGCTGCGCTGCGAGCGGGCGATCGCCTCTTGGGCATAGAAGGTCGCGCTATCGGGCATGGCCTTCACGAGGGTGTAGGCGTGGTCATTGATGCGGTCGATGATGGCCGAATCAGGCATGGTGGATGCGTCGAGCCTTTGAAGGAAAGTATTTTGCCCCCAAAGCAACGTCGTGCAAATCATGATTCCCATGAGGAAGATGCATCGCCAGCCCATTACCATGCAATGAAGGTAATCAGGATTTTGGAGCGAGGCAAGTTTGTGGGAAATTGCAGCGGGAGCCTCTGCCTATGCGCCCCTACCCTAGCCATCTACAAATGCCGCAGTATTTCGGCGGATGTATGTTGCTTGCAAATCGGCCAAGGACTCCGCGTCATAACATGCATAGAACGCGGTATCAAGGTCATTCATACTTTCAAACCAGTCATCTTCGGTGACGTTACCTGCTGAGAGATCTTTTTGGTAGGCTTCGTAACGCAGGTTCGCCCGCTGCATCAGATCAGCGAACTGTGTTGCGCCCACCAAGCGCAGGGAATCGGGAAGCAATGGGGCAAATTGTCCGCTAGAATTGTCGAAAAATTGAATGAAACCGCCATTGTTGACCTCGGCCTCCATCCACCAAATCTGGTAGATCGCCTGCTGCCCGAGCGACCATGAACCCACGATTTGGAATTCATTGGCGTAGTCGTCCTTGACTTTCAGGTTGAGGTGATCAAACACCACCTCGACGATGCGATCATCTGGAATATCCTCAAAATCGTCTTTCTTCAAAATCGCAAACATCTTACGCTGCATGTGGGCTTCGATGTGCTCAATCAAGATCGCCTCCTCAGGCAATGCCGTGGTTTCGCCGGCTAATTGTGCAGCGGCTGCTTGCCGTTTCCCGAATACGTTTTTGATTTTGTCTAGCAGTCCCATGTATGCAATGTAGCAAATAATAGGTTAGTCTTTTCTGCCTTTGGTTTTCTTAGGAATGTATTTTCATTAACATCCAACATTATGCTAGTCTTTTTGACCTCTGGCCGCGTTGCAGAATTGGCCCGTAGCGCTGCTACGAACCAATTCTGCGCCTTGCCAGAAGCCAAAAATCCTGCGCATAATCATGGATGT
>JANORP010000247.1:0-11871 GCA_031415375.1 Bacteroidota bacterium
AAAGTGAACAAAATAGGAAACCCCTATCCCCCACAAAGATAGGATTATTTGCTCAACCACAACGACGAAAGGAGCAGGTGCAATCCGTTAGTCGGGCCACCCCACAACATGTGGGGAGGCCCGAAGAAACGGTCAACAATCAATCGGACGGATCGTTTGTCAAAGCTGACTTAGATAGCATCCATCCCAAACTCTTGCAGCATCAGTGCAAAGGTGTGGTCGTCGGTGAGGTACTCCTCGATGGCTGCGACTTGCTCGGGCTGCGGGGCAAATGCCTCTTCAGTATATTGGTACAGGGTCCACTTGCCTTCGTTGTATTCTAGGCTCGTGAGGTTTTCCATCCAATCGCCGCTGTTGAGGTACATGACGCTGCCTTTGTCGGTGGTGATTTCACGCATCTCGGGCTTGTGGATGTGGCCGACGACGACCATGTCATAGCCTTTGGCAATCGCAGCGTTGGCGGCGATGTCTTCCCAATTGTGTTTTTTCTTGATGAGGCCCTTTACCCAATCCTTGATGGCCTTGGAGATGTAGCGCGGCCTGCCCCCAAACTTGCAAGTGAGTCGGTTGAGGACTTTGTTCATGCGAATCGTGCGGTCATACCAGCGACCTCCCCACTTGGCAAGCCATTTTTTGCCCATGGACTTGTCAAAGACGTCGCCATGGAAAACCCAGACTTTTTTGTCGTTTTGCTCCAGTACCACATGATTGAGAATGCTGAATTTCCCGATTTCAAAACCGAGATAGCGGCGCATAAGTTCATCGTGGTTGCCGCAGATGTAATCGACTTGCACACCCTCGCGCAGCCATTGCATGATATGGCGCACGATGGCGGTATGGTTCTTTGGCCAGAAGTGCTTGTGGAATTGCCAGATGTCGATGATGTCGCCATTGAGGATGACGCGCTTGGGAGAAATGCTCCTGAGGTATTTCAAAAGCTCATCTGCGCGGCTCCCGTGGGTGCCGAGGTGAACGTCTGACAAGACGACAAGGTCGATTTTTCTTTTGTGGAGCGACATCTATGCAGCAGGGGTTACGGGCTAATGTTTACCAAAGTTCCCGACAGACCTCTATTCAGTTGCAAAAATATACCAAATTCCTCGAATATTCCATTGTTTTTAGTTGTGTGTTGAAGTTTAACAACTTCGTTGCAATTGCTTAACAAGTTGGAGGATGTAGTAGGTAGGAAGTAGTAGGTGTTGGAACTGCTACCTGCCATCTGCTACCTACTACCTGCCTGAAATCGGTATCTTGAGCCGCAAATAGGCGAGTCCAGGATTGCTGACTTGCCGATAGCTCGCACCATCGGCGCGCATCCAAACGCCTACAGGCAATTGTTTTTCGATCTTGAGTTCCATGCGGCAAAGTGAGGCGTAGCCCATGGGGTTTTGCTGGATGTATTTTGGAAAGAGCGACCGCTGGCTTTGAAGTGTAGGCGCTGCATCGGCGAGTGCTGGCCCGCGCAGCAGGGTTGTCGTTTGCAATTTCAATTGCGCATGGAGTCCCGCATTCAGTCCCCAGAGACTGAAAAAGCCGCACACCAGAACGCAACGTAGGATAAATGACATATTGATTATACGACGGGACTCTCCTTTTGGCTCAACTGGCTGCAAAAAAGAACATTTTCCCAAACCAGCCTAGGTTTTGATAGATGGCGTGTTCCTTGATCTTGGCGCGGCTATCGGGGTTGCTGCCCAGCCGTCGCAACACACGCGCACTCACATTGGGCGCGCGCAAGATGCGGGCTGCTTCGTCGGGTGCACAGTTATCGCTGATTTCGTAGAGCTTCCACTCTGGAAAGTCTGGCTGCATAATGGCTTTGCCGAGGTCATCGAGGTCCTCTCCACGCAAGACGTCTTCCAAAATGTGCTGCGGCAATTTGTAAATGCCAATGCGGTTCGTAAGTGCCTTTCTCACATCGCTGTCGGTCTGGGTGGCCATTTGCTCGATGATGGTCATCGAGAGCTTGGGTCGCTTGGCGACAGCCACGCGCACTTGGTAATAGACGTCCTCGTCTGCAAGCTTTAGGAGGAGTGCATCGCTGGCATTGGGGTGCTTGGCGAGCGCCTCCAGCACCTCGTCTTCGTCGGGGAGCGCATCATAAATCTTTTGCAAGACATCAGCAGGCAAAGCCTGATCCTTGAGGATTTTCAAGGCGCGCTCCTCAGAAATGTCGTCAGAAATGCTGCTCGCGGTCACCGCCTTCGGCTTGGCATCGACATTGCGTGTCACAAAAAATGCTTGGCTAGTCGGGGCGGGATGAAGCCGCAGCCAGAGTGCATCGGGTAGATAGTTGGCGCTGCCGCAATGCGTGCATTTTGGCGTGCGGGTGCTGCCATCGACGGGCAATGCGCCGCCACAAGCGAGGCAGCCAAATAAGACGGGCTCAATCGCTGCGTTGCCATTGGAGCCAAGGTTTTCGCCAGTGGGGCCTTCGTGCACCAGCAAGTCGGCCTCCATGATAAGCGACAATGCGAGTGGAGTCGCCTTGCGCACGCGGATGTGCCGCTGGCAACCTAGGCAGGCAAAGCCGCCATCGGCGACCGACTTTTTCAGCAAATCGTCAGGAAACTCGGCCTTACAATCTTGACAGCGGGGCGGGCGATTGCCCGTGTCGATCTTTTCGTTCATCCCGCCTAGGCTAGAACTGCTATTGCCATAGCCCGGCTCATGGGTGAGTGCATCCTCGATGGTCTCGATGTCGAGATGGCTGTCCCACCACTCCTGAGGGAGCTCTACGGCCTTGAGACAACTGCTACACAAGACCTCGTGGGTGAAGCCATTTACAGGAATGCCGCCCCGGCAATGGGGACAGTCGAGCGATATGCGAATGGTATAGGCGGTCATAGCACTAAATATAAGGGTTAAATTATCTTTGTAAATGATTCGATTAGGGCTGATCTTCATTTTCTTAGGATTTGGGCTGCTGAGTCCTGCGCAAGGCCTCAATATCCATCCGCTCGTTGCAGGTGTGTATGTCTTCACGACTTATCAGACCTACAAAGGCAACCTCGTCGGGGCAAACGGCCTCTACATCGTGAGCGATGCAGGCGTGGCCCTGCTCGACATGCCCTGGGACACGACGCAATGCATGCCCTTGCTCGACAGCATACAGGCACGCCATCACCAGCCCGTGCGCTGGAGTATCAGCACACATGCACATGCAGACCGCACAGGCTCGATCAATATCTTGCGGCGACATGGCGTGGCCACCTATTCCAGTCGCGCGACCCAGGTGATTTGTCGGGAGCAGGGTGAATGCGTGGCGGAGTTTGGATTTGCCCAAGACACGGTTTTCCAGCTGGGAGACCTGCGCTTTGAGACCTTCTATCCGGGCCCTGGCCACGCGCCCGACAACATCGTCGTATGGCTACCGCAGAGCAAGGTGCTCTACGGTGGCTGCTTCGTGAAGAGCACGCAGGCCAGAGACCTCGGCAACCTCGCCGATGCCAATGTGGCCGCTTGGCCAGCCTCGATGCAGGCCGTCATCGACCGATATCCAGATGTCGCGACCGTCATTCCGGGGCATGATCGCTGGAAAAACGCACATTCGCTCCAGCACACGCTAAAGCTGCTGCATCGGCATTCCAAGAAAACAAAAACTGCACAATGATCACCACGCAAAACAGATTCCAAGGATGCCTTGTGGGCCTCGCCATCGGCGACGCTGTCGGCACCACCCTCGAATTCAAAAAACCAGGCACATTTGAGCCGATCAGCGACATGGTCGGCGGCGGGCCATTTGGGCTGAGGCCAGGCTACTGGACTGACGACACATCGATGGCACTCTGCCTTGCCGAGAGCCTCATCGCCCACAAAGGCATGAATCACCGCGACCAGATGGGCCGTTACCTGAATTGGTACCGCCACGGCTACCTGAGCAGTACAGCGAATTGTTTTGATATCGGGAATACGGTCTGCACGGCCTTGCACCTCTTTGAATCAACTGGAAATCCAGTCGCCGGTTCCAGAGAGCCTTATTCCGCAGGCAATGGCGCACTCATGCGCTTGGCTCCCGTCCCGATGTTCTATGCCGCCAATCCACACGAGGCTAGCTTGATGTCGGCTGAAAGCAGCCTCACTACCCACGGCACGCGGGCCTGCCTCGACAGTTGCCGCTACTATGGCGGCCTCATTGTGGCCGCACTGCATGGCCTCAGCAAGGCAGAAATCCTCTCTGCGAATTATCGCCCCTTTGACCAGATTTGGGAGGTCGGTCAGCTCGACGATGCTGTGGATCGCGTGGCCCAAGGCAGCTTCAAGGAGCGCAATCCACCCGATATCGCTGGCACGGGCTATGTCGTGCGTTCAATGGAGGCCGCCCTCTGGGCATTTTACCGCAGCGACAATTTCCGCGACGGCTGTCTGCTCGCCGCCAATCTCGGCGACGATGCCGACACGACCGCAGCGATCTACGGTCAGCTCGCAGGTGCCTACTACGGCCTTGCGGGTATCCCCGAGGACTGGCGCATCAAGCTGCACATGCGCAAGGAAATTTTGGAGATGGCCGATGATTTGTGGCGCTTGAGCGGCGTCGGCGAAATCGGCTAAACCTATTTCACATCATTGAGCACAAGGCACGCTCTCACACTCCAAACTCACACTGTTTCATCCCCACCCCTGAAGATATCCGCCAACCCTTTGCCCAAGTTTTGGATCGTCTCTAGGCCCTTGCTCACGGGGCCGTGGTGCTGGGTGTGATTTTGTTCATTGATGTACTCGGGCAGGTATTGCTGCGGGTAGATGATGATGCGGCTATTTTGGGCAAGGTGCTTATCGAGTTTGCCCGGCAGATTTTCCAGGGCAGAGATATAGGACGCTGAGCCCTTGCGTGCGGAGACCAGGACTAGCATATCATTGGACCCGATTTCCTTGGTGAGTACGAGGAAGTCTTCCCAATCCTCAAACGCCTCGAAATGTGTATTGGCTGGAGACTTTGCTTGCCACTTTAGGATGGCAACCTTCGTTTTTTCATTGCAATAGAAGTGCAAGGGAAGCGTGAGCTCTTGTGCAAGCTTGGTGATCTTGGCGAGCCAGGTCACGAAGCCATTTTCCTTCTCTGCCATGGGTGGACAGATGACGACAATGCGCTTGTGGGCCACAAGGGCTTTGCTCAAGTGGCAGATGAAGAGCGTCTTGTCGGTACTTTCCAGAATGCTGGTCGTTTTTTCACCGATGATGCGGTCGATGACGGCAGATTTTTGTGGCCAACCCATCAAGATGATGTCGGCCATGATCTCGCGGGAAATGCGGGCGATGCCACCCGTGGCATTGTGATCGATGGTCGTCACGATATTGACCATGGTCTCGGTTGCAGACGCTTGGACCACGATCTTCTCGAGGGTCTTGCGGGCGAGTAGGATGTTGAGTTCGGCCTCTTCATTGTTGGGAACCACGCAGAGCAGACTCACAGGATTGCTGGATTTGCGGTCCTTGATGAGAATGGCGAGCTCCAGCATCTTGTCCATGTTGTCAAAATTGGCAATGGGCAGCAAGATGTGCTCACTGGTCATCGTGCTTTTCTCAGCAGGGCCGAGCTCTTGGGCATCGCTCCGCTGGAGAATCTTTTTGCCTGCCTGCTCAGTGGCAAAGGACGCGACGAGGCAGGTGACCAAAATCAAAATGATGGTGCCATTGAGGATATTTTCGTCAAGGATCCCGGCATTGTAGCCGATCAAAATGATCGCCAGCGTTGCGGCGGCATGTGAGCTGCTGAGGCCAAAGATGAGTTGTCGCTGGTATTTGGTGTATTTAAACACCAACTGGGTGAGCCATGCCGCAAACCATTTTCCAAAAAGCGCCACGATCGTGAGTGTGACGGCCACGATCAAGGCCATCGGGCCATTGAGGAGCACGCTCACATCTACGCGCATGCCTACTGAAATCAAGAAAAAGGGAATAAACAGAGCGTTTCCTGTGAATTCGATCCTATTCATGAGCGCAGACGACTGCGGCACGAGGCGGTTGAGTGCCAATCCAGCCACGAAGGCGCCGATGATTTTCTCTACCCCTGCTGCCTCCGCCAAAAAAGCTGCCAAAAAGACAACGGCAAGCACGAAAATATAATGGGAATGTTTCTCACTTTCCAGTTTCCTGAAAAACCACTTGGCAACGCGTGGGATGATAAAAAACATGATGAAGAGGAAAATGACCAGCGAGACCGAGAGCCGGATCCAAAATTCGCCATTGAGCGTGCCAGCATTGGAACCCATGATCACCGCCAACAAGATCAATACGGCTGTATCCGTAAGGATAGTGCCGCCCACAGCAACTGAAACAGCCTCATTGCGGGAGATGCCCAGGCGACTCACGATGGGATAGGAGACCAATGTATGGGTTGAAAACATGCTCGCCGTGAGCAGGCTTGCGGTAAATGGGTATCCCAATACATAATAGCACACGGGAAAGCCAATCGCCATCGGAAAAATGAAGGTGAACAGGCCAAAAAGCAGACTTCGGTTACGATTGAGCTTAAAATCATTCATGTCTAGCTCCAAACCAGCTATAAACATGATGTACAGCAAGCCCAAAGTCGAGAAAAGCTCGATGCCGGCGTCTTGTTTCAAGATATTCAAGCCATGAGGCCCAATTACTACCCCAGAAATGATCAATCCAATGATGCTAGGGATGTTGATGCGTCGCAAAAGCACTGGCGACAGCAAAATAATGAACAAGACCAGCGAAAAAATCAATACAGGATTGCGCAATGGAATCTCAAACTCCGATATCAGATGTTGAAAAAAGGCATCCATTAAATTTCAATTGCAAAAGATAGGTGGTAACCCTTCAAAAATAGACAAATAGGGGGTTTGGGGCAAATATTTTCGCTGAAGACAGCAAATTGTACCACCCTTCCTTGATATTCAGCTGATTTTGAATGTCGCATGCGTTTGCTTTTGGCAGGTGCCCCTTAGATTTCATGTAAGGTTCTCCACACTGATCGGTAATGATGATGATTCAAGGCCCAATTCGATGAATGTATTGATAAAAATCAGGATATGGGCGGCTAAAAATGCCTTTTTCGAACCCTAAAACAGGAATATTTGTGGCTAACCCAATTTTTGATTGCAAAAAGAGGAGGTAAAAAAATCGATTTAGCTATAAATTGGTTGCCAAACTTACGATTATCACTGTACTTTCTGAGAAAGATTCCAGATAAATGTTAATTTTTCAACATTTACCCATTCAAATGTATATGCAAATGAAAAAGCCACTATTTTTGCAGCATTATTCATCCACATACCCTGTGTAAAATGACGAATCATCGTTTCAAGGCCCTCGAAATGATCCAAAATCGGATTCCGGTCGCTCCCGTGAGCCATCCGAACCGAATTTCAGAAATGTTTGGCGAGAATGTCTTCACCCAAGAGGTGATGAAGCAGTACCTCACCAAAGACGTTTTCAAGGCGCTGCAATCCGCGATCGATCATGGCACGACAGTGGGCCGCGACATCGCCGAGAGCGTCGCCAACGGCATGAAGGCCTGGGCCATCGAAAAAGGCTCCACGCACTACACCCACTGGTTTCAGCCCCTTACCGGCCTCACAGCCGAGAAACACGATGCATTCCTCAAAATGGAAGGCACCAAGGCGGTCGAGGCTTTCTCGGGTGAGAATCTTGTGCAACAAGAGCCCGATGCAAGCTCATTGCCCAGCGGTGGCATCCGCAACACCTTTGAGGCCCGCGGCTATACCGCTTGGGACCCCAGCTCACCCGCCTTCATCTTTGAGACGCCTTATGGCAAGACGCTCTGCATCCCGACGATCTTTGTTTCCTATACTGGCGAGGCCCTCGACTACAAAGCGCCGTTGCTCAAAACCATCGAGATTCTGAACAAAGCCGCTGTCGATGTCTGCCACTACTTTGACCGGAGCGTGAAGCGCGTGACGCCGACCCTGGGCATCGAGCAAGAGTATTTCTTGATCGACCGCTGCTGGGTCGATCTGCGTCCTGACCTCACGATGTGTGGCCGCGCTGTGATCGGTGCGCCACCTGCGCGTGGTCAGCAATTGGAAGACCACTATTTTGGCTCCATCCCTGAGCGCGTATTTGCGTGCATGAAGGAATTTGAGATTGAGTGTTTCCGTGTCGGCATTCCGCTCACAACGCGTCACAACGAGGTGGCCCCTAGCCAGTTTGAGTGCGCGCCGATCTTTGAAGAGCTCAACGTCGCCATCGACCACAACCTCCTGTTGATGGACTTGCTCGACCGCGTGGCCCGCAAGCACAACTTCCGTGTGCTGCTGCACGAGAAGCCATTTGCATTCATCAATGGCAGCGGCAAGCACAACAACTGGTCGATTGCCACCGATGGCGGCAAGAACTTGCTGTCACCTGGCCACGCGCCCAAAGACAACCTGCAGTTTCTCACATTCTTCATCACCATCATCAAGGCGCTGCACACCCATGCCGACCTGATGCGCGCCGTGATCGCCAGCGCCGCCAACGATCACCGTCTCGGCGCCAACGAGGCCCCGCCAGCCATCATCAGCGCCTTTATTGGCACGCAATTGAGCAAGATTCTCGATGAGTTGGAGCGCCCGAGCCGCAAGAAGAATGCCGACATGCCCAAAGGGTATGTGCGTTTGGGCATCCCTAAGATCCCCGAGATTCTGTTGGACAATACCGACCGCAACCGCACATCGCCATTTGCCTTCACTGGCAACAAGTTTGAGTTTCGTGCCGTCGGCTCCAGCGCCAACAGTGCCGGCCCTATGATCGTGCTCAATGCGATCGTCGCCAATCAGTTGATCGAATTCAAGAAAACAGTCGATCGCAAGGTCGTACGCGGCAAGAAAAAGGAGACTGCAATCTTGGAAGTGCTGCGCGAATACGTCAAGGAGAGCAAGGCCATCCGCTTTGAAGGCAATGGCTACAGCAAGGAATGGGAAGAAGAGGCCGAGCGCCGTGGTTTGAGCAATATCAAGCAGACGCCTAGGGCGCTTGATGCCTATGTTTCGCAGCAGTCCCTGGACCTGTTTGCTTCACTTGGCATCTTCAAGCACCACGAGTTGCATGCCCGCCACGAGATCCGCGTCGAGCAATATGTGAAGAAGATCGACATTGAGGCCCATATCATGGAGGAAATGCTGAGCAATCAGGTCATTCCTGCCGCGATCAGCTTCCAAAATGTGGTGCTCAGCAACATCAACGCGATGAAGGCTGCCGGGGTCGAAGAATCTGCTTTTGAGGCACAGATGCACATCGTGCGCAACATTTCTGAGGAAATGGGCAAGGCGCATGCAAGCGTCCACAAATTGCAAGGTATGCTCAGGGTGGCAGACGACAACCCTGTAGCCCGTGACCAAGCGATTTTCTATGGCGACCACATCGTCCCGCTCATGGCCGAGATTCGCCTCAGTGCAGACGCCTTGGAAAACCTGATCGCAGACGACCATTGGCCGCTGCCCAAGTACAGGGAGATGCTGTTTAGCAAGTAAGAAATCGGGGTTTGCTGATTTTCAAGAAAGGGGAGGCGTCTGCGGATGCTTCCCCTTTTTGATTTGGGGCGGATGCTCGGGCATGTCGGAGGAACATGAGTTCAGCAAGGCGAATGCGATGCGGTGATTATGAAGGTTTGCGGTGAATAGATGGCTTATTCGCCGCAAAATATGCGGTGATTATGAAGCTTTGCGGTGAATAGGTGGCTTATTCGCCGCAAAATATGCGGTGATTATGAAGCTTTGCGGTGAATAGGTGGCTTATTCACCGCAAAATATGCGGTGATTATGAGGGTTTGCGGTGAATAGGTGGCTTATTCGCCGCAAAATATGCGGTGAATAGAATGTCGCGATGCCAAACACCCTCCACGATTCACCCGAAAACGAAGATGCCTGAAGCGTAGCCCCAGGCATCTTCTTCACAAAGAGAAAAACTCAATTCCCCGAGATCTTCGTCAAAATCGAATACCCCGACGGCTTGCCTTTGGAGCTAGACTCATTGCGCACCATGCCCACGCCGAGGGCATACCAGGACTTGCTGTGGCCTGTGAAGGTCATGCCCATGCTCTTGGTCTCGCTGTCTTCCTCGATCACGATGCAGGAAAATGTACCTGCTGGGGTGGTCATGCTTTCTTTGCCAGTCACCTTGCGGTTGGTGATGGCGATCGAGGTGTTCATGATCGTCATGCCATTCATCGTGCCGGTCATGTGCATGTGGGCATCGGGTAGCGACATGCCCACACCCATGTTCTTGGGGAAAACCATGTCTTCGCTTTCGATTTTCATCTCGATGCCCTCGATCGCAGCCATCTGATTGGAGCCACCCATCGACCGCATGTCCATTTTGAAGTCGCCACCGCCACAAGTGACATCGTAAGAGAACTGATTGACTTCTTTGCCTTTGCCATCCATGGATTGGGCATTGGCGGTGACGACAAGGGTCCCGCCATCGCGTGATTTCTCCAAGATGGTCGTTTTGACGACGCTCGTCACTTTGTCCTTGTCGCTGTAATGGGTGATCTCAAAGACGGCTCCGTTTTTTACAGGGAAATAAGCCTCACAATCTTGGGCCTGCACAGCACCAAAGCCGAGGCAGCTCATTCCAATTGCCAAACTGAAAATGCGTGTAAAAAGTGCTTTTTTCATAGGGTATTCTTTCATGTTTACACAAAAATAACGGTGTTTTTGGAATTCAACCGCCTCATCCTGTGAAACTGACACATCTCAGGTTGGAATATGAGTCTTGAAAGCATCGCCGACCTTGTCTGAAGCTTTAGCTCCTCGGTGGACATCTTTCAAGTCAGCTGGAATGCCAAACTCAAGAAGCTGTGAGGTCCAAGTGCTTGATAGACAAAATGAATTGTGTGTGTAACAAATTGGGGGAGCCTGCAGCATCCTGCCGCAGGGTGTAGAGCGTTTGCCTTCAGCGGAATCAGCTGAAATCGCCGATTTTGAGCGTTTTGGGCCAGAGGCAAACGGTCGATCGTCCTTCGGCCAGAGGCCTCGGACTCAGCCATTTTTGGTTGGTCTCCCCTAGTAGGGCCTGATCTGCCAATCTACCAAATCATAGGTGTCGTAAATGCTGTCTCCCCGCAAGATCTCCTTGCGCACGATCCCAAAGCCAGGTGAATAATACAAGCGCAAAGTCCCCCACTCGCCGTCCATCGCGACAGGTGTAAGGGCTTGGGTGATGTTGTTGAATCGATTTGTGCCAATCGTCATCGTGTCACGTACAGCCTCGATGTAGAAATCCTGCCTGATTTGGCCCACCTGCCCGATCCAATAAATGATTCCCCTCGGACTCCCTATCCTATTGATCTGGTCACGCGAAATAGCGTCTGAATAACTCCCCGTGAGCGAACTCTCGTAATGCAAAGTGAATTGCTCTTCTTCATAATAGGTTCTAGGGCAGCCATGGGTCATATTGCCTGTACCACCAACCGACTCCCAGGCATAGATCATGCGCTCGGCGCTCCTGAGCGTCACCGTGTCTGCGATAGAATCGATCGATCGCTGGTAAATCCACTGCGAACTATCACCAAACACATAAGCAGCGAGCACAGGGTTCAGCGGAACGTATCTTGGGGTATTGTCGCAGGGCCCCCATTCTTCATCCTTTTTGCATCCAGCAAAAAGGATCAGCAAACCAAGCAAGGCAAAGAAAATTTGTATTCTCTTAGTCATCAGCAAAATTGTCATTCGTAAAGCTATGTTAAAAGATAGGATTGCCTTACACAAAATACAAGTGCCCTCATGCACAATTTGGCCAAATGTCGCATGGCTACGGTCCCAATCGAGTAGGAGAAAATAGAAGCAGTTATTACGCTGCTTCTATTTTCGTCCTCTCACACCACCGTGCGTACGGTTCCGTACACGGCGGTTCATCAGGCAATTCAACGTCGGTAGAAAGAGAGTAGCCCTTTGTAGCCGA
>JANORP010000248.1:0-6953 GCA_031415375.1 Bacteroidota bacterium
GGCGACCCGAAAAAATGGTGCAGAAGACGGAGAAGCCCTCTGACCGTTTCCTTCTTCCAATCAGCGTTTTGATGGTCACATTAGGCAATTTCGATTGGAAAACCTTTTCAACAATCCCCAAATCCACATCCCGGAGTGCGAAAAATAGCTCACTCTTTGTTGCTGTACCTGCGGGTGTACGACAAATTCGGCAATGGAAGAAGCGGGAGCTGTGCCTGTCCCGCACATTGTGCGGGAGCTCCAACGCTGACGGAATCGTGAGCTGTGCCTGTCCCGCACGGAGTGCGGGGGCTCGCGAATTGATTTAGTTGCCGAATTTGTCGTACACCCATACCTGCATTGTCCACGGATGCGGAGGGCAAAAGCCGTCGGTTTTAGAGGACGGGTGAAATGCGCCTCAAAGATTCAGATCGCGCAGGTCGCATCCTGCACATCCATTCCATTCACCGCCAACAGCTGATCCAGTCTATATTCCTGACCATTGTCAAGTTGCATGAACTCAGCTCCCGAGCGCGTGAACACATCCAAGATGATGGCTTGGATTTCAATTTCCTTAGATTCACTCAAAATATTGATTGACAGCAATTCATGTCGCGTTGCATAATGCAATAGTTGATCATGGAAACTGCAAGGGATCGGCGTGTAGGGTGTATCCATGGTCAATGCGTTTGTGGAAGTTTGGCGAGGTCAGAAGGCGCATCCACCGACTGGGTTTCAAGCAGGGTCTCTGCGACATAGATGGGCATGCCATGCTCCATCCACCTGAGCTGCTCGAGGGACTCTGCCTTTTCCAAACTGCCGCGCGTCATGCTGGAAATGGCCTTCAATGCGTCGCTGGAATAGCCATAAATCCCGATGTGCTTGTAATAGCCCCGCTCCTGCTGCCAAGCCTCCAATTGTTGCGGGTCGCGCATATAGGGGATCGGGCTGCGGCTGAAATAGATCGCACGCCCTTCGCGCGCGAAGACGGCTTTGATGGTATTGGGGTTGTCGAGCTCTGCAAGGTCACTCAGGCGTTTCACAAGCGTGCATACAAATGCACCTTTGCGGCTTCGCAACAAGTCACAAACTTGGTCGATCTGCGAGGGATCAATATAGGGTTCATCGCCTTGGATATTGATATAGGCATCGTAATCGGGCATGCATGTAGCCACCTCCAAGATGCGGTCTGTCCCCGATGGATGCGCCGTGCTGGTCATGATCACCTGCCCCCCAAAGGCGATGACGTGGTCATAGATGCGTTGATCGTCGGTCGCGACATAGACCGCCGCAAGGCCACTTGCCTTGCAAGCCTGCTCATAGACACGCTGGATCATGGATTTGCCCAGAATATCGACCAAGGGTTTACCTGGAAATCTGGTCGATGCGAAACGGGCTGGAATCACCCCTAAGATTTTCATGCAGAAATGCGTTTTTTTACGATCAAATGGATGCTGCTCAAGCGCTCGACGACGATCTTCTCACCTTTGAGGATATAACCTTCATTGGCTTCCGCGTCATATTGCTTGCCATTGATATGAATATGGCCCACTGGCCTTAGGTCGGTCATGGCATCCCCCTCCAAACCCACCAATTCCAGGAATTCTGAACGCAAAGTCGTATAGCCTGCGCTCTTGTCTTGCGTTGTCTGATCGACAAATGGGTGGGCAGCCTTGGAGGATACAAGAAATTTTGCTGCCCAGATCACCAAGATGATCGAGGTACACATCAATACAAGCACCATGGCGATTGCTTTGAGCAAGTCATTGGTGGTGACATGCTCAAAATCGGTCCCATTGTTTTCCAGCATGGCCGCAGTGACACCAATCACGGTGAAAGCGATCCCAGAAATGCCCGCTACCCCAAATCCCGGAATGACAAACAGCTCCAAAGCCAGCAAGACCACCCCAAGTAAAAAGACGCCGACCTCCCAACTCTCAGCTAAGCCGTTGACATAGTGCGGTCCGAAGAAAAGGAAGGCTGCGATCAGCGCCACAACGCCCCCCTTGCCCATGCCGGCTGTTTTCAATTCGAAGAAAATCCCAGCAAACATGAGTACAAGCAGCAGACCACTCACGGCAGGCAGGTTGAGTGCATCGATGATCTTCTCGGCCGAGGAGCCCTCGTAGTACACAATCTGAGCCTTTTCCAAACCAAAGGCTGCCACGACGTCGGCAAGGCTATTTTTGGTGCCTTCACAGTAGCCGTTGGCGATGGCGTCGGCATTGCTGAATGTAATGACTTGTCCCGCAGGACTCAAGCCTGGGATCTCGAGCTTCTGATCGACCATCTTCTCTGCAATCTTTGGATCACGTCCATTGACCTCGGCAGTGGCGCGCATGACTCCCCGCCAATAGCTCTGATATTTGTCAATGGCAGCTTCGCCATATCCATCAACGACCGTGGCTGCACCGATGCTAGCGCCAGGAGCCATGTAGATCGAGTCACAGGCGATCGAGATAAGTGCTCCAGCAGAACCTGCGTTGCGATCAATGAAGACGGCGGTCGGGATCTTGCTGTTGAGGATGTGGGCGCGGATGGAATCGGCGCAATCCACGCGCCCCCCATAGGTATCGAGATGCACGATCACGAGGTCCGCTTGGGCCGTCTTGGCCGCAGCAAAGCCCCTGGAAAAATACAGGGCAGCAGACAGGTCCACCTCGTCGCGCAACTCCAAGACATAGACCTGCTTTTGCTGAGCAAATGCCAATTGCCCAAAGACCAAAATGGCCAACAGACTGAACAAAATACGTCGGGTGTAAAGGGTCATTTCAAATCTTGCTGAGCTGATTTTTTCATCTCACAATACGCTAAATGTAGGCATTTTGTTTCGGGATTGCGAATACGCTCACATGACCAATGAAACAGCTCTTTTTATATTTCCAACAGTCCAATTTGTCGTCACCAAGCGCATCATAGTGTATATCTGAGGGGCTAACAGATGACGCCAGATGTGGGCACAAACGAGAAAGCACATTAGCCATCAAGAGGTAGGCAAAAAACTACAAATTTAATTTTTTGATTGTCATAAAATATATCATATATCATTGACAATCAAATTATAAAATATTTCAATTTTCAATTTATAAAAATTGTAATTCAACCTATTTTGAAATCGATATTGACGATCTGTCTGCCTATTTTCTCGCAATATGCCCCAAGCCAATACTTGCGCTTTGCCGTCGCTCTCCTCGAATGCGACCTGCCACCAAATCAACGCATCAAGGGTCCAAATCTTCCAAATTCCTGCGGCTAGCCCGCAAGTTTGGAACCAACGGACGGTTCAACAAAGACGCTTTCCAGGCAAATAAAATTTGACGCGCCAAAGTCGATTGTCGCGCTAGGAATGACACGGCCAGCACAGCACAAAACACCGAGCATAGCGGTGACTCGTGCTACAACAGCGGTACTGACCTTACCAAATTGGGCCCTTGCTCAATCAATACTTTAACCAGCCTTAGTTTTTCATCAGATAGTCACGCACTTCCTCCAATTTTGCTCGGAATTCATCCGTCACGGGGGGGAAACTTAGTTCCAGACGATTCAATTCAGAAATGATGATTTGGGAAATGATCAAACGGGCGTTTTTCTTGTCATTTCCTGGCACCACATACCATGGTGCGGCTGCTGTGCTCGTCTTGTCGAGGACGGCTTGATAGGCCTCCATATATTTGTCCCAGCTATCGCGCTCGACGACATCTTGGAGGCTCATTTTCCAGTTTTTGTCTGGTTCCTCGATGCGGGCAAGCAGACGCTCCTTTTGCTCGTCGCGGGAGATGTTGAGGAAGATCTTCACGATGCGCGTGCCGTTGCGGGTGAGGTAATCCTCAAAATTGTTGATGTCGCGGTAGCGATCTTCAAAGACCCTATCTTCGTCTTGTATCAGGTTTGCGGGGATGCGTTGGTACTCGCGCATGATCTTGGGATGCACTTTGACCACCAAGACCTCCTCATAATAGGAGCGATTGAAAATGCCAATGCGACCACGCTCTGGAAGCGAGGTCGTGGTGCGCCACATCCAATCATGGTCCAATTCAGTATCGGTCGGCTTTTTGAAGGTGAAGGCTTGCACACCCGCCGGGCTGATGCCCGACATCACATGCTTGATCGCGCCGTCCTTTCCAGAAGTGTCCATCCCCTGAAAAATCACGAGCAAGGCATACCGATCTTGGGCAAACATGAGCGATTGCAAGGTTTCCATCTCTTCTCTTGCATCCTCAATCTGCTTTTCGTATTCCTTTTTGTCCTCATAGACGTCTTCGATCTCATTGGGCAATGCGGTCAACCGAGGGGACTTGCCACTTGTATAAAGAAACTGGTCGATTTTGATCATAAGAATATTCTTGCTGCGCGATTGAAAAAATGAGCCACACTTGCCATCGCGGCAAATGAGCGAGTGAATTTACTAGGGATTTGTTTGGATCAAAAGGATAAACCCTGCAAGCTTGACCAATTTTATCTCGGGCATGGCAGTGAATCCGATTCCAAACGAAAATTCCTTAGTTTTGTAAATAGTGGATTGCATCGATCGTATTTCAAATCTGTATGAGTTACACAATCAGTTTACATCCGACGCCTCCAACAGCACCAAACGCACTTTTGGTGCTGGCAGGACAGCATCTGCGCATTCCTAGTGCATGGAGATGGCTTACACGGATGTGGGAGCGCAATCTACTGGAAATCAAGGGATTCAACAGCTTGATTCCGGGATTATCCTCAACCGGGGCGCTAGAGGAGCTTGCAGGTTGGGAAAAATCCTACCACATTTTGGAAAGGTACCACAACTTTATGCTTTCCAAAATTGACAAGGGATATCTCTCTGGTAAGAATCTGATGGCCTTTGAGGCGGTGGTAGAGGCTACCAAAGCCGAAGTTGCCAGCATTATTACCAGCTTGATGCTAGCAGGCCGACAAAAAGGACCGTATCAACGCGATTCATATCTTGTAGATGGACTCGTGACCATCGGCAACCGCACCCTTCTAGAATTGGTGGTAAAATGAAGGTGGAACAACGTGATATCGTGGAAGTCAATTTTAGGCTTCCAGAAGGGATATTCAAGCCGCATCCAGTAGTCGTGATCTCCAGCAATGCGATGCACGAATTGGAGCCTGCATTTATTGGGGTTATGGCCTCTTCCAAGGATTATCAAGACGAATTCTGCTTTGAACTCAAAGATTATATGGTGACGCATCCTCCACGTGAGAAGTGCATTGTCAAATGCCATCTCATATCGATGTTCTCCGAAAAAGATGTCCTTGATCGTCATGGCAAAGTGAAAAAAGATTTTTTCATTCCATTGATGCGACATATTCTTCAAACCACGTTTGCCATCGATAGACGCAATTGCAAAAGCAAAATGAGAGAACTTCGTTTCCGTCAGCATACACCGATCAGATTCATCTCCTTGCTAGGCTTGGTTTTGATTGGTTGTGGTAGGTTTTATGCCCAGGGCCATGCCAAGTTTGCAAAAACGCGACATGACTTTGCAGAAATCAAAGAAGAAAAAGGGCTTGCAAGTACCGTTTTCAGCTTTGAAAATACAGGGACCAAGCCGATCAAGGTACTCTCTGTCAAGGCGACCTGTGGCTGCACGACCCCAATTTGGGGCCGGGACTCGGTGATGCCGGGTTCGAGTGGCTTTGTCAAAGTGGAATACAACCCCTTGGGCCGCCCGGGTGTATTTGCCAAGGAAATCCTCGTGGAAACCGACGGTAGCCCTTCCCACATCAGCCTTACCATCCATGGCAAGGTGACCCCACGCCCCAAAGGGCCAGAGGATTTTTACCCCTTTGAGGAAGGCAGCATCCGCATGCGCACCAACCACCTCACCTATGGCTCGGTCTATGAAGACGATACGATCACGCAATCGACGATTCTGTACAACCAAGGCACCAAAACCATCCAATTCAGTAAATCGGGTAGCAAGGTGCCCAATCACCTGAAACCGCAACTCAGCAAAATGAGCCTCGCCCCAGGCGATACCCTCATGCTCTCTGTCTCCTATGTTGCCGGCAGCAAAAAAGACTGGGGATTTGCCTTTGACAACATCTACCTCTCCACCAACGATGCCGATCGCCCAATGAAGCGCATCAACATCAGCGCCGACATCGCAGAGCGCTTCACGGCCGCCGACAAAGCCAATGCCCCAAATCTGAGCATCGCCAAGATGGAGATCGACATGGGGACGATCACCGATGGCGAAATGCCAAAGGCCGTTTTTGATGTCCAAAACACGGGCAAAAACGAATTGATCGTGCGCAAGCTCAGTGCCGCCTGCACCTGCATCGAGGCTGTGAGCAGCGGCCCGCTCGGCCCTGGCGAGCGCGGCACGATCACCCTGACCTTTAACAGCAGAGGGCGCATCGGCGAGTTTGAAAAAGACGCCATCCTCATCACCAATGACCCCAATCAGGCGGTGACCACATTGCAGATCAAAGGCAAGGTCGTGCGCACGGCAGGTGGCGGAGGCGAGGCTGGCGGGCGTGATGAATGATGAAGGCTTTCATTCGGAGAAAAACGCCAACAGCTCAAACAGCCATTGTGCCCGTTCGCGCAAAAATATAACATATCACTAGGCCAATTCGTATATTGAAGTACAGGATGCAGAATGTGCCTATTTATTTGATTCCTGGTTACTTTCATTAGCAGGCTAGTAACGATTTTTTTTCACCGTCTTGGCCCTCAAGGCGGTGATTTTTTTGGTGGGGATGGAGTGGGAATGCTAAATTGCAACAATGGAAAAGATTATCATCAAGGGTTTCGGGCCTATCCAAGACGCAGAGATCGAGGTCAAGAAGCTGCTCGTGTTGATTGGAGAGCAGGCTAGCGGGAAGAGTACGATTACGAAGTTGATCTATTTCTTTAAGTCAATTCCTGATGCCTTCTTCAACAGCTACCATGATTCGGAATCTCCAAAATGGAGAATCTCTAACGACCTGAATTTCCAAGTTAGGGATCTTTTTTACGATTTTTC
>JANORP010000249.1:0-7949 GCA_031415375.1 Bacteroidota bacterium
TCGGCTACAAAGGGCTACTCTCTTTCTACCGACGTTGAATTGCCTGATGAACCGCCGTGTACGGAACCGTACGCACGGTGGTGTGAGAGGACGAAAATAGAAGCAGCGTAATAACTGCTTCTATTTTCTCCTACTCGATTGACGAGCGATTTCAAAAATCACCATAATCGACTTGCATGCAGGTGAGGCCTAGGCCACGCCACATGTCCACGACCTGGTTGCGGTCATCGAGCACAAAATCCACGCACCAGCCTGGCACGATTTCCCGCTCGAGCAATTCCTGTTTGATGACGGCATCTTTGCGCATGTCGCCAGAGGCACGCATGATGAGCTGATAGGGAAACTCCGCTCCCAAATGCTGTGTCAAGAAACGCAAGGTGGGTTCACGAAATTTGTCTTCGCGGCCAGAGAGGAAGATGATCTCGTGGCCAGTCTCTTGGAAGCGCCTCACAATCGCCGCCACGGGCTCATTAAGGAGGTCGGCGTCACAATGGGTGGCGTCATAAGGGCTGCGCCCATTGAGGAGTGCGAGTGTGCCATCTAGATCACAAATGATCGCTCTTGGCAATGTGGTGTCTTGGGTGAGTTTGGGTTGCGTGAAACCCAAATATTCCTTCCACATGCGCCTGATCACGCGCTCACCCACGGAATGTGGGCGCGCAAGGTCACGTGCGATGCAGGTTTCCACATCGACATGCATGAAATCGATCACCTCGACTTCCGCTTGGCCCTTGACCAGCTCCGAGATGCGCTGTGCATGTTTGGGATGAATGTTGGTATCGTCAATGATCACATGCTTACCCTCATCGAGGGCTTGTAGGATCATCAGGTCCCGCATTTTGAGCACAAATTTTTCATTGCTGCGCGAGAAATGTCCATTGTCGAGCATAGCACGCAGGTCATCCTTGTTGATACGCTTGTATTTGCCGGGATTCTCATCGAGCAGCTTACGGGCAGCAGTCGATTTCCCAGAGGCCGGCAGGCCACGATAGACCAGTATTTTTTTCATGAGGAGGAAGTTAGCAGCAAGAATGAATTAGAGATTAGCAATGAGAAATTAACAAAATGAGACAGATGGTTCGAGATCTGTGATGAGAAATCGGCAAAGAAGAATTAGCAATGGCAACAAGCGATCAGCAATCTCAAATCCCTAAATTCTAAGCTAGCCAAAAAGAACTGCTAACTGCTAACTGCTACCTGCTAACTACTAACTAATTCTCATCGAGTGCAAATGCCTTCTGATGCTCCGGGCGGATCATTTTCCAGATGATTTCATCATAGTTTTTGCCATCGAGCATGCGAAACATGATCGCAGGGTACTTGCATTGCCCCAGGTAATATTCGGCAGCTCCCTTGCGGTTGTCGAAGTGCCTGAATTCCAGCCTGCAATCAGCATCAATCTCCGCAAACTGTGCCCTGAGGTCTTTTTCGACGCTGCGCACCCATTTGTAGAATTCATCAGGAACGCTTTCGAGAAATTTCTCGAGATCGTCGCCTTCCTTGAGCGCTTCCCAGACCGTGCGTGCATTCACACCTGTGAGGATGCGGTGCAGGCGCACGTACTCGTCAAACTTGACCTTGACGCGCAGGCCGCTCTTGAAGCGCACCACAAAGCCTTCCTTATTGTCTTCTTGGACCGCTTTGAGGGCATCGAGGTCCTTGAGGCCATCATAGCGCTTCACGAGAGGCAGGCCCACATCATGGAGCGCTACTTCCTCGCCCGATTCAGTGTGTAGGATGGCGAGCAGCACGAGGTCTTCCAGGCCAGCATAGTCCACAACGATGCGATTTTCTGGGTAAATGATCTCGACGAGGTAAGTATGAGCGGGATCGAGCTTTGCATGTCCATATTTCTTGCGAAGGATATGACTTGCACGCACGGCCTGTTCGCTTTCAAAAGAACCACGTGTGGCAATTTGCGGCACGCCCTCCCAGTGAAAAATGATGCCAAGGCTACCATCCATTTTTTCATAGACTTCAAAGGCTTCCTCAGGCACCGGGCCCATGAGGCCGATATGTTCGTCGAGATTGAAGAATTTTCCAAATGGCCGCGCGATCACCTTCCCATCGAGATCGGTGATGAGTCCACGACACATCAAAGTCTCTGCCACCCAATGTCGCTCATATTGAGCTGATTGGGAGTAGTTGTGGATGAGCAGTGGCGCAGATGCGTGCCGACCAATTTGGAGGTAACCTTGTGCCTCCAGTGCAAAGTGAGCGTCAATGTCTATATGTGACATGGTAATTGAAGTTGTAAGTTGGCGCAAAGCTAGTTCAATCCTGTATTTGGAATCAAGGAAACTACTCAACAGTGCAATATCTTGTTTGGATTTCACATATTCAATCCCCATCGGGAATTCATCTTGTCGAATGACCCTGTCTAATGCAATGACGGTCATCACGAAAAATGCCAAAGCATGTCGGCAACGCGGTCATGCCATATCTAGGATCAACTATTAAATCATGGTCTTTTGTTGACAATTGGGAGTAAATGCTTACATTGCAAGTAGGGTGAAGGGTTGGTGTGGTTTTTGTATTTTTGTTATCGGAATGGTCAAATGCTTAAATGTAAAGTGCTGTGAAACAGTTTATTATATCATGTATCGCTTTGCTTGTAGCCACTAGTCTCTTGCAGGCACAGCGGCTAGACCCGCATTCCACTCCTCCAGGTGCGCCAATTTATGAACATGCCGTAGGAAATGGTGCCAATCGCCTGATGCCCAATCACCCGGGCAATGCTGGGCAGCGTGTGACTGCCAATAATTTCACCATCATCGAGAGCAGCACGGGCGGGCACACGATGGATGTTGTCTGGAGCAATTTACTCACGAGCATGGGCCATACGCCTACGATTGCCCCACAAGCGACACTCAATACAACGGGCTTCTTTGCGGGCACGCATGCACTGATCATTTCCTCAGGTACGATAGCGCTGTCAGGCGCTGCTGTGACGACCATCCGACAGTTTGTACAGACTGGAAAACCCGTTTATATCCAAGGAGAATATTTGCCGACCTACTCCACCAACATTGCTTTTCAGACGATTGTAAATGCGACTGGCGGCACTTTTGCCACGGGTGGCACGGTAAATGGAAGCCTCGTGCCGACCAATATTTTGAATCTCTACTCCGCCACCCCCAACATTGTAACTTCGCTCGGCTACCATTGGTATGGCTGCACGGGCTCAGGCTGCAACAATATCGAGTACTTCATGCGCTATGGTGCTGACAATATTGGTTATGTCTATTGCCCGACCAATGGGGCATGGGGTGACGTGATCCAGAGCAGTGACCAAGATTGGGTGCAACAAAGTATGAGCCTGCCACTCATGCAAAACATCGTCTTCGCAATGCTCTCTGGCAATGCCTGCTCAGTCGTATGTGGTACCGTATTGAGTGCCACGCATCTAGAAGTGCAAGCGACTCCCCAAGCCTTTGGTGTTGTGGAACTCGATTGGATCCTCGACGGCGAATTGCCCGCTGGACGATTTGAAATCTGGACGGGCGATGAGAAACTAGGTGAAATGCGGGTCGGTGAAGCTGCTGGCATGCATTTTACGTGGCAAGACCAGCGCATGCGGTCTGGCATGCAGCATTATTCCGTGCGGTACTACGATCTCAATGGGCAGGCCTCCCTGCGTGGCGAGACCATGATCGACCTAGGGCAACAGCCGGCACATCTGCGTGTTGCGACGGAATCGACGGGCTTGCGTGTATGGCTCAGCGAGGGCCATACTTGCAGCCAATTATTTTTGGTCGATGTGGCAGGGCGTCGCTTTTCACTGGATCGCGAGGGTGTGTGCATGCCTGTTGGTCAGCCAATCTCGATGACTGGTTTTGCACCAGGCATGTATTGGCTGCAAGGCGAGACGACCGACGGTCAGTACTTCGACGCCAGGGTCGTTTGGATACAATGAGCGCCTTGTAACCAAAAGGCCCATCCGACGTTACGCAATTGACTTATTACTATGAATCTAGCGTATGACGTCGAGGCTCCTCCCATTGTGGTTTGTGATCATTGTAGCCTGGATTCCTCAGGCCGCAAGGGCTCAAATTGAGATCGATACGACCTTTTCCTCCAGCGAAATCGTCGCCGACGTCCTATTGGGCAACCGTGTCAAGGTCAGCAATGTGCGGTATGCAGGTTCCAAACTATCCCTCGCAGTATTTAATGACACCTCGCTCACGCCGTTGATGTCGCGTGGCATCATGCTCAGCACAGGTAAGGTAATGGATGCCCGAGGTCCAAATCGGCGCGCAAATACGACTTATAGCCTAGGCACACGCGGCGACCGGAGCTTGGAACTGATTGGCAAGGGCGAGACCTTTGATGCCGCCTACCTTGAATTTGACTTCATTCCTGAGATGGAGACGGTGATCTTCAATTTTGTGTTTGGCTCAGAGGAGTACACTGAATATGTGAATACGCAGTTCAACGACGTCTTTGCATTTTTCATCAGTGGCCCTGGTTACAAAGCCACAAAAAACCTCGCCGTCGTACCCAAAAATAATGCGCCGATCACCGTCAACACGATCAACCATTTATATAACAGTAGCAACTACATCGACAACAATCCCTATGATCGACTTGGCACATTGCTCAAGTCAAAAATCCCAAACTTGTATCCCGATCTCCTGCGCAACTATGAATATGATGGCTTCACGACCTTGCTCAGTGCCGAGGCCAGGGTAAAACCCGGTCAGGTCTATCACTTGAAGATTGCAATAGCCGATGTGAGCGATGGCCGCTATGACAGCGCAGTTTTCCTGGAAGCGCAATCATTTACAAGCTTGCCACAAGATCCAGTGAAGCGTGAGGTGATTTTGGCCAAGGAGTATAGCGATGTCAAGCGAAAGTTTAGGCCAGTGAGGGTAGGAGAGGATCCCAAAATCGCCCAAGGTGTCTCCACTTTGCCTACCGTAGTGGATCCCTCCAATGCCATTGTAGCAGCCGAAGGCCGTTTTGTCATCAACTTTGAATTTGACCAAGCGAGCTTGACTGCGGTTGAGATGGCGCGCCTTGATTCGCTATGGCAATATGTACTGTCCAAGTCTGCACGCAAGGTGATCGTGCAAGGCCATACCGACAATGTCGGTGCCGAAGGCTACAATGACCGACTTTCGATCCGTCGGGCCGATACTGTATTGGATTACCTCAAAAGCAAAGGATTGCCACAAAGCCGGATCTCTACGGAAGGCCTTGGCTTCCACAAGCCAGCGACCACCAATGGCACCGACGAGGGACGTGCCGTCAATCGACGCGTCGAGATCGGCTTGCAAAGTCCATGATTACTGTCGATGAGCTGCTTATTGTCGGTTCCAGCCGGCAAAACCGATGTGCAAATTTGCATAGATACCAGCAGGGGTCACCGATGGGCCACTGCTGAGGCTTGTGCCAAAAGCAGTCCAATTGTTTTCGGTAAGTCCGAGGTTGTAGCCTATTTCAAATCCCAGCACGATGCCCGAGCCAGCAGTTTCATCGAAGCCTGGCATCCAATCCAGTCCTAATCCTGCGCTCATCATCAAGCCCTTTTTCTGCAAAGAAGTGCCATTGTAGGCTCCCGCAAATACCGTATCGACATTGGCGACTGCATTGGTTTTGTGAAGGGTGAGGGTCTGAGTGGAGCCGCCGATACCTACTTTGGGATAGATGAGCAAGCCTTTGCGGCCATAGACCACATAACCGAGGGTAAACTTGCCCCAACCAGATTCCAATTGCATGTCGAGATTACCGACCGAGGCTTTGCGAGCCAAATAACTGCCACCTTCGCCGCCTATCATGAAAGAGCGCACGATGAGCACGCCGCCGCCTCCAAGTGTGATTCCATTGCCATTGAAGGCACTCGTTCCCGCAAATCGATTCAAGGCGGAGAGGTCTTGCATCCCAAAGCCGGGACTGAAAAAGCCAAAACCGCCAGAGATGTGTTTGGGACCCTCTTTTTCGATTGGCGTAGCTTCATTGTTGCCATCGGTCTCATCCTCTTGCGCCCAAGCGAAGTTACAAACAAGGGCTAGCAGCAAGGCCAGCAAAACAGTTTTCAAGGGGCGGATGTCGTTTTTCAAAGTATTGATCTTTTGATACAAGGTGAAGTTATCAAAAATTGCGCCAATGTGCAGCCAATGTACAATTTTTATTGCCTGCAGCCTGGCTGCAAGCTAGATAGCTTGGCGACCTATAATGGTATATGGTATTTGGACTCACTTGCCAGAGGCAGATCTTTCTTGGTTCATTGGGCAGTGCTTAGGATACTTGGAAATTGGCAACTGACACCAAGCAGCCTTCCTAGCCAATCCTGCGTCCAAGCACATACCTGCCACCAATCAGGATCTTGTTAAAAATATTTAAGCCCTCTTGACGGATTTAACCAAGGCATTTTTCTTTGCGTAAAAATTCCAAGCAATGAATCACGGTGCATCGCACCAATACAATGATGGAGGATAAAATGAAGGAAAACACAAATTCGCAGGCCCACTCAAATGGTTACATGAAACTCGTGGCGATGGCGGTGCTCGGCGGAATGATCACCCTCGGCGGCTACAAAATCCTTGAATCGGTCACAGGTCAGGGCAATCGTGCTGCATTTACCACATCCACCTTGCCGACGCAGCTCGTGAGCAGCATCGACGCCACGAGCGGCCCCATGGATTTCACCACCGCAGCGGCAGTGAGCACACCCGCAGTCGTGCACGTCAAAAGCAATATCATGGTGCAGACGCGTAGCATGTTTGACATGGATCCCTTTGAATTTTTTCAAGGCGGCGGTGGTTATGGCCGGCCACAACAACGCAGCATGGAGAGCTCAGGCTCAGGCGTGATCACGACGCCAGATGGCTACATCGTCACCAACAACCATGTCGTGAACGATGCTGAGTCGGTAGAGGTCGTCTTGGAGGATGGGCGCAGTTATACCGCACAAGTCATTGGCACAGATCCTTCCACCGACCTGGCACTGCTCAAGATCGACGAGGAAAAGCTACCTGCATTGACATTTGGCAACAGCGACGCCTTGAGGGTAGGGGAGTGGGTGCTCGCAGTCGGCAACCCTTTCAACCTCACCAGCACCGTCACAGCTGGCATCGTGAGCGCCAAGGCCCGCAACATCAACATTCTCAAAGACCAACTGGCCATTGAAAGTTTCATCCAAACCGATGCTGCGGTAAACCCAGGAAACTCGGGCGGTGCCCTCGTGAATGCACGTGGTGAACTCGTGGGCATCAATACCGCCATCGCCTCCACGACCGGCGCCTATGCAGGATACTCGTTTGCAATCCCAGTAGAGATCGTGAAAAAGGTCATCGACGATCTCATGAACCATGGCATCGTACAACGGGCATTTCTCGGGGCTGAATTGGTCGAGTTGAATGCCGATGTCGCGAAAAAACTAGATATTTCCCAGAGCCATGGCGTCTATATTGCGGAGGTGCATTCAGGGGGATCGGCGGCTTTGGCTGGGCTGGGCAAAGGCGACATTATCCTTGCAATCGACGGCAAGGAGCTGCGCAACAGCGCCGAACTGACCGAGTATCTCGGCCGTCATCGGCCTGGTGACAAGATCGATCTAGGCATCTTGCGCAAAGACAAGCGCCTCGTGGTAGCCGTGGAACTCCGCAATCAAAAAGGCACCACCGACATCGTGCAACGCAACGATGGTGAGGCACTGGCGTCCCTGGGGGCGACTTTGGAGGAACTCAGCACGCAAGAACTCGCCAAGTACCGGCTCAAAGGTGGCTTGAAAATCACCAAAATCGACGACGGCAAGCTTCGTCAATACACCGATATCCGTCCAGGATTCATCATCACTGCAATCGACAATCAAGTGGTGACCAGTGCTGAACAATTGCAAAAAATCCTCAGCCACAAAAACGGTGGTGTCATGATGGAGGGCATCTATCCAGGCTTGCCAGGGCGCTATTATTATGCCTTTGGAATGTAGTTGCACATCTAGATTC
>JANORP010000250.1:0-35590 GCA_031415375.1 Bacteroidota bacterium
TCCATTGCACACCCCGCCTTCTAAAAAAATATGGGAAGAAGAACATGGAGGCCCCACCCGAAGGTGGCGCAGGCCACCGGCTTCCCCGAAAACGAAGTTAACTTGAAAAATATTTTTCAGCAAGTTTTCAAAGCATCACAAACCCAAGGAGTTACGAGTTCGTTTTTTCACCTGCTGAATCGCTGCTAAAATTCCGAAAATCTGCCCATATTCGAGGATGCAAAGCAGTAGCTCACAAAAGGCATCGACCAAAGGCATCTGGGCCGTGATTTGGGCCTCCTCGGTCGGCACGCTCATTGAGTGGTACGACTTCTACATATTTGGTAGCCTCGCTCCCATCATCGCAGCGCAGTTTTTCCCAAAAACCGATCCGACGGCAGCTCTATTAAGTACCTTGGCGACCTTTGCCGCAGGATTCATTGTACGGCCATTTGGCGCACTTGTATTTGGACGATTGGGCGACTTGGTGGGCCGCAAATACACATTCCTGCTCACACTCCTCATCATGGGTGGCTCGACCTTCTGTATCGGCCTTATTCCAAGCTATGAAACCATCGGTTTTGCAGCCCCCATACTCGTTCTGATGCTCAGGCTCTTGCAGGGACTTGCGCTCGGTGGCGAATACGGTGGCGCAGCCACTTATGTGGCCGAGCATGCACCCGCACATAGGCGCGGATTTTTTACGTCGTGGATACAAACAACGGCGACACTAGGGCTTTTCCTTTCCTTGGGCATCATTTTGAGCACACGCAACCTGCTCGACGCCGATGCAGCCACATCCATCGCCAAATTCAACGATTGGGGATGGCGCATTCCATTTTTGCTATCGATCGTTTTGGTGGGTGTGTCGATCATCATTCGCTTGAAGATGAACGAGTCACCCCTCTTCACCAAGCTCAAATCCGAAGGCAAGATCTCCATCAATCCCCTGAAAGAGAGTTTTGCGCGCAAGGCCAATCTCAAAATGGTACTCCTCGCCTTGTTTGGGGCGACAATGGGTCAGGGCGTCGTCTGGTACACCGGGCAGTTCTACGCGCAATCTTTCATCGAAAACGTCTGCAAAGTAGAATTTGAACAAAGCCGCACGATCCTCATTTGGGCAATATTATTTGCAACGCCATTTTTTGTCGTTTTTGGAAGCTGGAGCGACCGTGTGGGCCGCAAATGGATCATGCTCGCAGGCATGGCCCTGGCGATCATTTGTTACAGGCCATTGTTTGGGGCAATGAAATCGATCACCGACATCGAAAATACCCTGACATCTACCGTTTCCGTGAAGCCACTTCCTGAAAAGCTTGCCCCAATCCCAGGAACGCGAGATCAACTGCGCAGCACGACACAGATGTCAACCTACACAGACGGCATGCAGGTCACACGTATCACCACCGACACATTATATAGTAGCGGCGCAAAAGTCACGCGGGAGCCGACAGTTAAAGTAAGCAAGGTCCTGGGCAATTGCGACTATTGGCTGTTGGTGGGCATCGTGTTCATGCTCATTTTGCTGGTGACGATGGTATATGGACCGATCGCAGCCTTTTTAGTGGAATTGTTTCCCACCAAAATCCGCTACACGTCCATGTCACTCCCCTACCATATCGGCAATGGTGTCTTTGGCGGACTCACGCCCTTCATCGCCACCATGTTTGTCACGATCTACCCTGGCGATCCCTTGGTGGGCCTTTGGTATCCCATCGTGATAGCAAGCGTATGCCTGGTAATCGGGGCAATCTATGTCTCCAACAAGATCGATCCCAATGTCCAGGACTAAAATGCCAGCATTTGGCTGAGCAGCGATTGCGCCCACTTCTCCAGCGAAACTCAAAAAACCAAAAACAGCATGGCTCCCCTCAAAAAATACCTTGGACTAATATGGATGCTTTTGGGACCCGTTGGCATCTTGTATTTGGTCACCACAGCAATCTCTGAGATTGAAAAGAAACCAGTGATCGATACCAAAATCCAATGGACAGTATTCATCGTCGTGTTTATCCCCATCTCTATTGGCATGATGGTTTTTGGCTGGTTTGCTTGGCGTGGAGAATATGAGCGGCTGCCTGGCAAATCTGATGAATCGGGTAAATGAAACAGCACTAAATTCTTGCTGGACGCCGAAAACCATTCTTACGGAATCGTTTTTTCAATAATTTCCTAAGCCCACCAAAGACTGATCCAAAGGCACAACCATCCTGCCTGATGAATCCGACAACGCAAATCGGGCACTTGGTCCTATCTTGATCAAGCCGAAATTAGTGGCTCATTGCTTTTGTAAATGTCCCTTTTATCCCTACATTTCGTTTTGATGGACTACAATGTCCTATTCGTCTATTGCTATCGTCTAAGCGCTTATTTAATCAAGGAAAACTATGTCTAAATCACATCTGGGAAACGAAAAAACGCCTTCCAAGGCTGTTGCCCCTCCAGCAAAGGATCATAAGGAAGCCTCAATGCCCTCCATTTCCCCCCCTCCATTTGCAGTCCATGCCACTGCTGGAAAAGAGCAAAAATCATCATCGCCCGTCTCCCAGCAAAAAACAGCCAGCAATGGCAGCAATATTGTCATCAAAGGCTCGGTTGGCAAAGGGGGCGACAATAAGTATGACGACGTGATGGCCGTCCAAAATGCCCTGAAACGGGTTGGATACACGATTGCTGCTGATGGCGATTTCGGTGACAAGACCCAAACAGCTATCAATTCCTTCCAAACAACGGCATTGGGCTTCTCTGACGGCAAAATCGATCCAGGAGGTCGCACACTCGCAAAGCTGAACGCGACTGCGAATGGCGCGATGGCCACCAAGACGAGTCCCGCTGCGCCCACGACTACCACTCCGGCCACACCACCGGCTACGACCAAGCCGACAACGGCCGCCCCCGTCGTAGCCGCTCCTGTCGTAGCCGCTCCAACAATGATCAACTTCAATTGGGGTTCAAATGCCAATCAAGGTGCAGTCAGCACCTATGCACGTGGCGTGATTTCAGATATGGTGATCGCTTCCGGAGGCAACAGTTGCACCATTAACAGTACCGCACGTACTCCTGAGGACCAAGCCCGAGCGATGTACAACAACCTGGCCGCTGGCAAGGAAATATCCTACGCAGCACCTGGTGCAGCGGTGACAGCCGTCTTTTACAGTTCCAAGAAGGCTGGGAAAAATGCCACACAGATCAAGGCCGACATGACCGCAGAGATCTATCGCCAAGGCCCTTCCAAAGTGTCGAGGCACTGCGCAGACTTCAACACCCTTTGCGTCGTGGACATCGACACAGGTTCGATCGCCAATGGCAAGAAATTTGTGACCACCGTCGATGGCGAGTCTCGTGTTTCTAAATTCCTGCATCCCGGCAACAGCCAGGATCCAGCCTATCACATCGAGATTCCGATCCGCTAAGCAATATCGCCAGCGATCATACCGCGCAGGCCGTTGTTTGTAGTCGCAGCCAACCCTTCTGCCCAATACGGTGCGAGGGTTGGCTGCTTGGCTTTGGTACACTAGCCTCAATATCCTGCCGTCCCGTCACATAGCCAATCACCATCACGCCCATGCGCCCAATATATCCCTTGCAGAGGCAGCGGTCGATCGATTTCGCAGCGGATGGATTCCTGCTCGGCGACTGGAAACATGTAGAATTAGATGCTGCATTTTGCTTTGTTAGGATGTATCCTCAACCTTGAACAGGATATCCTCGACGCCCTCCAAACCCAATGAGACTTCGTCAATGACAGCAAAATCAAGGAGCTGCACAGGAGTAGGCTGCCCGATGAATTCCTGTCCAGCGATGGGTTGAGTCGTAAGCTCGGCGCGGACCCTGATCGGTCTGCGCAGGGCAATGTATGCCAACCAATAGCAACAGCGATCCCAATTGTCGTGCGCAAAATCGATATTAAAATCACCAGTATCTTGAAAAGCTAAAATCGTCCTTGAAATACGAGACTTGCACCCAAAGATCATTCGCAAGGCGTGACGCGACTCGATGTACCAATGCTTCTACCTTTTTGACTCAGCAGTTGTATGATGATCAGCAATTTATAAACGAAAAGAAGCCACAAAATCCGGAATCCTTGAGTCCTGAAGTCTTGCAGCAACAAAAAATCCAAAAATCCTTGATTCCTTTATTCCTGCTCCGATTTTCCATTAACTTTGCACCGCCTCAACGGCATCAGCGCTTTTTTAATTGAAATACGATGGTGGAAGTACAAGATCTTCAGGCTACAGCTCAGATGGAGCAAAAAGTTTTCGGCCAACTTTCTGAGCTTGGTCACGAGCAGGTGCTATTCTGCAGTGACAATGAGCTCGGACTCAAGGCGATTATCGGCATCCACAACACCAGTTTGGGCCCCGCGCTTGGTGGGACGCGTATGTGGACCTATGCCAGTGACCTCGACGCCCTCAATGATGTGTTGCGTCTCTCGCGTGGCATGAGCTACAAAGCAGCGATCTCAGGTTTGAATCTTGGCGGTGGCAAGGCTGTCATCATCGGTGACCCACGTGGCAAGCTCAAATCAGAGGCTTTCATGCGCCGCTTTGGTATGTTTGTCGAGAACCTCAATGGCAAATACATCACTGCCGAAGACGTGGGCACCAATACCCGCGACATGGAATGGATCAAGATGAGCACCGACCACGTCACTGGCATTCCAGAGAGCATGGGTGGTAGCGGCGATCCCTCACCTGTCACTGCCTATGGTACTTACCTCGGCATGAAGGCATCGGTGAAGAAGCTCACCGGCAGCGATAGCCTTGCAGGCAAGCGCGTGGTGGTGCAAGGCACTGGAAACGTGGGTTATTATCTCTGCGAATTGCTCCAAAAAGACGGTGCAGAGATTTTTGTATATGACATCTTTCAAGACAAGCTCAAGGCTGTCGAGAAATTTGGCGTGAAAGTCATCAGCGAAAGCGAAGTCTATAGCTTTGACGCAGACATCTTTGCTCCATGTGCTCTTGGTGCCATTCTCAATGAGACCACGATTCCTCAGTTGCGCTACAGCATCATCGCTGGCGGTGCCAACAATCAGCTCAAAAACGAAGTTCAAGACGGCCAAGCACTCAAGGAAAAAGGCATTCTCTGGGCGCCTGACTTCTTGATCAACGCCGGTGGCTTGATCAATGTCTATACCGAACTCGAAGGGTATGACCGTCCACGCGCCATGGCGCGTGCAGAGGGCATCTATGATACAACCCTCCGTTGCTATGCATACGCAGAGGAGCATGACATCACAACCTCTAAGGCTTCCATCGCACTTGCAGAACAGCGCATCAACGCTATGGCACGTCTGAGCCACTTCATTTGAATTACATTTCAGTTCTTTCTATATTCGTTCATTGTAAAAGGCTAATCAGCGCATGATTTCAAGAAGGCAGATCAGAATAAAAGTGATGCAGGCGATCTACGCATGGTATTGTACCGGTGATGACCCCTCAGTCACGTTTGACATCAACTTGAAGGATTTCGCAGATGAGATCCGAGAATTTGAGCGACGCAAAGGAGACAAAGGCGACTCCAGGTTGCTGATGGAGCTGTTTTACGACACCATCAAGCACCACGACGACTATGACCAACTCATCCAAAGCAAGGCTGAGAATTGGGAATTGGAGCGTATTGCGCTGATCGACCGCATCTTGATGCAGATGGGGATCTCTGAAATGACTCATTTTGAAGAAATCCCCATCAAGGTGACCATCAACGAGTATTTGGAGATCGCTAAGAAATTCAGCACCCCAAAAAGCTCCAAATTCATCAATGGTATATTGGATAGTTTGTACATCCAATTCAAATCCTCAGACCAAATTCAAAAATCTGGCCGTGGTTTGATCGAGGAATCCTTGCCCAAGCGCCGTCCAATGGGATTCAACAGGCCCAATGAAGGTGGCGGGTACAATCGCCCGAATGAGGGTGGCGGATACAATCGCCCGAATGAAGGTGGAGGATACAACCGTCCCAACGAAGGTGGTGGATACAATCGCCCAAATGACCAGCAAGGTTCGCCTCGTCCACAAGGCAACCCGGGCCAATTTGAGGATCGCCGCATCCAAGGTGGCCCCAAGCAAGTGCCCCCTCCAGCAACACAAGGTGCAGGAACAGATGCCGAGGGAAATTCGGACGACAAGAAAAAACGTCCCCGCATTCGCAAAAACGAAAACGACAACTCTTGATTTTTTACTGAATATGAAAATTACTGCGACGCTCATCCCAGGCGATGGTATCGGGCCTGAGATTACCGAAGCTGTAGTCAAGATTTTTGAAGCGGCAGCTGCCCCCATCAATTGGGAAGAGCACAATGCTGGCGAAACTGTCTTGGCCACGAAGGGCGCACTCATCCCCGATTCGCTGATCGACTCTGTCAAGCAGCACAAGATCGCACTCAAAGGTCCTTGCTCCACACCAGTGGGCAAAGGCTTCAAGAGCGTAAACGTGACCTTGCGCCAAAAGCTCGACCTCTATGCCAACGTGCGTCCAGGTCGTAGCATAGAAGGTGTCAAAACCAGGTTTGACAATGTCGATCTCGTCACCTTTCGCGAGAATACCGAAGGGCTTTACGCAGGCTTGGAAGTCTATGATGAAAATCTTGAAGTCGCCGACGCCTTCAATCGGATTTCCCGTAGCGGCTCTGAGCGCCTCGTGCGGGCAGCATTCGAATATGCCCGCAAGCATGGCCGCAAAAAAGTGACCCTCGTTCACAAAGCCAATATCCTAAAACTCACCTCGGGATTGTTCCTCAAAACGGGGCAAGCCGTAGCCGCAGAGTATCCAGACATCGAGTGCGATGAGAAGATCATCGACAACATGTGCATGCAGCTCGTCAAAAATCCAGAGTGGTATGATGTCATTGCCACCACCAATCTCTTTGGGGACATCCTCTCAGACCTCGTGGCCGGCCTTGTAGGTGGCTTGGGAATCGTGCCAGGAGCCAATATCGGCACAAACTATGCAGTGTTTGAAGCCGTGCACGGCAGTGCCCCCGATATCGCGGGCCAAAACAAAGCCAATCCCACCGCATTGCTGCAATCGGGCATCATGTTGCTGCGCCACGTACGCGAGACCGCCGTTGCAGACCGCATCGAGCAGGCCTTGTTTGCAACCTTGGCCGACAAGCAACTCGTAACAGGAGACCTCGGTGGGCCAAATACAACCACTGGGTTCACTGCAGAAATTATCAAAAGACTCTGATCTTAAAGGAATTACAGCTATCCATTTGCTGGGTAACTATATTTTTAGGTAACGCATTTCTTTTTTGAAGTGCTTGTTGTAAATTTGCTGGGTCATTTTTGAATTATTAAACTAATCCGATAGTAATAGTCATCATCATGAAAAAGTTTGGAATTTTGATGTTTAGCGCACTCATGCTGTCTGGCATGATGGCCTGTGAGAAATCCGCAACAGCAGAAGGCGGCAACGGAGACAGCACCAGCACTGCTGCTGCTACAACCACGCCAGGCGATCCCAATGCTACCACCGCAGAGCCCGTGAACAACATGCCGCTCACATCGGCTGAATTCATGGAAGAATCTTTCAACTTTGGCGAAGTGGCCGAAGGCGATAAGGTGGTTCACACTTTCAAGTTCAAAAACACTGGCAGCAACCCTTTGCACGTGGACAACGTGAAAGCATCTTGCGGCTGTACCTCACCTGACTGGTCCAAAGAAGACATCGCCGCCGGCGCTGAAGGTTTTGTGACTGTCGAGTTTGACTCCAAAGGCAAGCGTGGCGTTCAGAAGAAATCTGTCACGGTGACTTTTGCAAACACCGATCCAAAGAACAAGATCCTGAGCTTCAACTGCGAAGTGACTGGCGCAGAATAATCTTAGCTATTAGGAATCTAATCTAGAATCGATGTTATTATCATTTTTCCTTCTGCAAGGTGCTGGAGCTACCGCTACGGGAGCTGCTGCTACAGGAGCCGCTGCTGGAGCAGCTGAAGCTCCTGCAGGCCCTAGCTACCAGATGTTCATCATGATTGGTGTCATCATCGTAGTGTTTTACTTCTTCATGATTAGGCCACAGCAGCGTAAGCAGAAAGCAGAGCAAAAGATGAGAGAGAGCCTCGCAAAAGGTGACCGCATCATTACCATAGGTGGCATACACGGCAAAATCGTTTCTGTCGAAGATGCCTCGATCATGATCGAGGTGGACAATGGCGTGAAGCTCAAAATGGAGAAATCCGCTGTGAAGCCCGTGCCTGCTGAGGTTGTGGACACAAAAGCAAAGAAGTAATCTAGAGCCTCTGCTCCTTTCACAGCCATCGCACAAAAGCGATGGCCTCAGAAAATGAAAAGAATCCAATGGGTGGCTGTAAGTGTATGTTTCGTACTTGCAGTCACCCTTTGGTTTTTGGTCACCTTGAACAAACAGACCTATACCACCTCGTTTGACATCCCTGTCAAGCTCACCAACTTCCCCAACAACTTACAACTGCTCGCCGATTTCCCCAAAGAAATGCATATTGATGCATCTGGAGCGGGAATCAAGCTGTTGTACCAAGATTTCGATCCTCGTCGAGACACTTTCAAGATCGATTTTGATAGCTACAAGGCGCAAGGTTTTTTTGAAACCGAGAAAAATCTGCGACTAATCTCCCAGTCCCTGCGTGAAGGGCTCACAGCCATTGCTGCCAAGCCCGATACATTTCATCTCGCGTTTGCGATGAAATCGACCAAGCGTGTCCCTGTGCGATTGGACCTCGTTTTTGACCTTCCACTCTCCTATCGCATCCCGCCTCATGGTCTCAACTACAACGATACGGTCGTCGTTGTCGGTCCGCTTGATTCGCTCGCTGCCGTCACGGAATGCAAAACGGTACACTTCATTCTCCCACACAGCATACAGCCACAGGAAGTATTTGTACCTGTGGACTCCATCGGCTCACTGCAGATGCTCCCCAACTCAATCCGCTTGCGTTACACGCCTCAACCCTATACCGAGAAAATCATTCGGCTCCCCGTGCGTGCGATGGACGTTCCCGTGGGTACGACCATCCACCTCGACCCCGACTCAGTCGTTGTGAAGTTACTCCTACCTTTGGAAGCGTTTGCCAAGGTGGAGTCAGGCAGCATCGTCGCTGAAATCAATTATAAAGAAATCGATGCACGCAGCCCATTCGTCGTACCGCACATTTTGCATATTCCAAATGACGTGGAGGTCGTATCGTTTGCGCCTCAATTGTTGCGATACATGATTATTACCCAGGAATGATGCGTGAAATCGGACTCACAGGTGGCATTGGAAGTGGCAAAAGCACCGTCGCAAGGGCCTTTCAGGCGCTCGGATACCGCGTGTATTTTGCCGACGATCGAGCCAAGGCTTTGTACGATGAGGATGCAGACCTGCGGGCGGCAATGATTGCCTTACTAGGCCCAGAGATCTATGATCTCGATGGGAAATTGGTGCGTTCTCGGCTCGCCGAACTTATTTTTGGCGATAAAACGATCCTCGCTCAAGTGAATGCACTTGTGCATCCAGCAGTTGCCCGCGACTACAGAATCTGGCTGGACAACTGTCCCGCAGACTATTCAAAAAGGGCCGTCGTAAAAGAAGCGGCGATTCTCTTTGAGGCTGCCAGCAACATCACCTTGCACGGTGTAATCATGGTCTATGCCCCCAAGCAAGTACGTCTTGCCCGTGTGCAAACACGTGATGCGGTTGTACCCAAACAAGTCCTCGCCCGCATGGGTCATCAATGGCCTGACAGCACCAAACTAGCCCTCTCTGATTTTGTGATTTACAACGATGGTTCTCATGCCTTGCTCCCGCAGGTACAGCGGAGCATACAATGGATGGAATCCTTATGATCAATTGGTTGGAGTTGCGCAAAGCAGGCTTGTACTGCATTCCGGGTGATTTTTACGTCGATCCTAAAATTGCAGTCGCGCGTGCAGTGGTCTCCCATGCCCATGCCGATCACTATCCCCGCTATTGCCAAGAGGTACATGCGACGCCCGAGACATTGGCCATCGGTCTTGTGCGCTACCAAAACAACGCCGCAAAATTGCCCCAACCGCATGTCTGTGGAGAACCCTTTGTGATCGGCCCGGTGAACCTTACCTTTTTGCATGCCGGGCATATTTTGGGATCAGCTCAAGTTTTGATCACGTATGCAGGGCAGACAGCACTGTACACGGGTGACATCAGTTTTGATGACAATCCTACTTGCACTGCTATCGAGATGCCCACCGTCCCGATCGATCTGCTCATCTGCGAAAGCACTTTTGGAGAAAAGGAAAGCCACCCGTCACCCGCCGATGCGTTGTCGGCGACCTTGGAAGCTGCTGGCAAACGCCATATTATCATCGGCACTTATGTGCTCGGGAAGGCGCAGCGCATCAACCGCATTTTGAACGAATTGCGTCCCAATATGCAAGTCTTTGTGGACCGCACCATCACACCGATCCACAATACTTATCGTCAACTTGGCGTAGATCCTGGTCGTCACAACATATATAGACGCCAAGATACCAAGCGCGTACAAGGCCAGTTTGTGTGGCTCCTGCCCCCACAAAAGATGACGGGATTTCATAAAGACAAGGAATTCTACAAAGTATTCGCAAGTGGCTGGAACAAAAGCGAGAAAGCAGCTTGGCTGAATGGGCAGCTAGAGATCTCAGACCATGCTAGCCAAACAGAATTGCAGCGTTATGTAAGCACGATAAAGCCTAGAACCGTGCGGTTTTGGCACGGCTATCCCGAGTCCTTGATACGCGATTGCCTTATAGCAGGCATCGATGCAGCCGAGTTGCTCCAAGTCGAGGGATAATTGGCTTCTTCTTTCCGCCTATTTTTTGCCGTTTCCAAGCAAAAAATTTACACATACGCCTCGCCACATCATCCCTTTTTGCAGCTCTGCTGCTTGAAATTCAAGACTTTTCAAATTCACATACAACCCTGCTTACCCTGGGTCTTCAGGCTCCATCATCGCTTCCATCAGATCGATCAGGATGAACTGCGTTTGGATGAGGCCACACCTCAGGTTCGATTTCGGATCAACGAGTTTGTCCAGGATGCACTCGGATTCTGCCTTCAGAGCCATTAATTTTTAGTTTCGCAGGTGTTTTTCTGGTGGATACATATCCCCGCCCGTCAAGGTCAGCGCGAGAGCGGAGTGTGAGAGCGATTGGAGGTTTCGCAACGCATTCACACTCCGCACTCACACTGCAGTATGGGCGGATGATGGACCTCTTGCCCAAAAATTTATCGTTTGCCCCCGAAATTGCTATAGATTCGCCTCGATCGGCTATTGGCCAACGTCTCTGGGCGAATTTGGACATGCCTCCACCAGGAAAATGGTTGCGGAATGAAAAATTGATCGCCTCACTGGATTGAAGGTGATTGGATTGGGAGGATATGCTAGCCTGCCATTGCCATCAAGACAATACCCTGCACAGCATATTCGGATGCGTGCCAAGCCTCCAAATGTTTGGATACAAGTGTGCACTGCCCCTTTCAAATCGGTTTGCTTCCCCCCTCTGGAAACCGTAGTTTTGCCTAAATTTTTGATGCAAAGTGATCCAAGGCAAGAAAGTAACCGTCGTGATGCCCGCTTACAACGCGGAGCTGACGCTTAAGCAGACCTATGAAGAGGTTCCCCGCAACATCGTCGATGAAGTCATCTTGGTCGATGATCGCAGTCGCGACAATACATCTGCACTGGCGAGAGAGCTCGGCATCGATCGTGTGATCGTCCATGATGTCAACAAGGGTTATGGTGGCAACCAAAAGACCTGTTATACAGCGGCTTTGGAAAATGGTGCCGACATAGTCGTCATGCTGCATCCCGACTATCAATATACCCCCAAGCTCATCGAAGCCATGGTATATCCCATCGCGCATGGCCTGTTTCCCGTCATGCTGGGTTCACGTATCCTCGGGAAAGGCGCCCTCAAAGGCGGCATGCCCATGTACAAATACATTGCCAACCGCTTCCTTACATTCTTTCAGAATGTCTTCATGGGTCAGAAACTCGCCGAATACCACACTGGATACCGCGCATTTTCCAAGGAAATCCTCGAAAAATTGCCGCTTGGCGAGAACTCAGACGACTTTGTCTTTGACAATGAAATGCTTGGGCAGATCACATTTGCGGGTTATATCATCGGCGAAGTAACCTGCCCTACGAAATATTTTGATGAGGCATCATCCATCAATTTCAGCCGCAGCATGAAATATGGAATGGGTGTTTTGAGGGTTTCGGTGACCTACCGACTCTGCAAGTGGGGACTCATGAAGCCGCGCATATTCAACTTTGAAACCGGGAAGAAACTCTCTCACCCCAACTAATCTCCTATGGACGCGCCAAAGACCAAGAAAAAAAAGCGGAATATCTTCTTCCGAATCTTCAAATGGCTTTTCATCCTTGGCCTACTCGCAACCGCAGGATTGGCGGCATACCTTTATTTCCTCAAGCTAGAACAGCACGACATCTTTGAATACGTGCCCAAAGATGCCATCTTCATCGTCGAGGCCGACGACCCAATCGAGAATTGGAAAGCGCTGAGCAAGACCAAGATATGGCGCCATTTGAAGAAAAACGACCTTTTTGCCGACATTGGCAAAGATTGCGATTATCTCGACACCCTGATCAGCGACAACGATCGCATTTTTGATCTGGTTTCGGGCAAACGCGTGCTCGTCGTCGCCCAGATGACCGGCGCCACCGACTATGACTTTGTCTATCTCATAGACCTGGAGCAGGGCGGCAAGATCGCCGAATTCATGGATCCTTTCGAAAGTGTCCTCAGCAACTTTGACCAAACCCTCAAGAAGAAAGAAATTGCCGGCCAAAAGGGCTATGCCATCGGGAGCGGATCAGACGAGGTCAAATTGGTCTTTCAGGGAAATATACTGTTGGCAAGTTTTTCAGAGAAACTCATGGTCAATGCCCTCGCGCAAGCCAAGGATCCCTACTACAACAACCAAGAAGAATTTCAAGCCTGCTGGAAACGTGCCAAGAGGACCAAAAACAGTGAGAGTTTGGCAATGGTCCATTTCAATTTTGTGCAAATGGACGAGTACCTCGCCACCTTCATGGGCGAGGTCACTCCGATGGTCAAAAGCTTGAGCGAAAACCTCAATTTCGCTTCTTTTGATCTCAAGATGCACGACGAATACGCAGAGATGTCTGGCAATACCAGCGTCGATTTGCGCAAAGCCTCGCTCCCCAACGTCCTCAGTACCATGCCCGATGGAGAAATTCGATGCATCAACCTTCTCCCAGGCAATACCTCCTTCTTCTTTTCGATCGATTTTGATGATTTCGAACAGTTTTACGAGCAAATCGCCAGCGTAATGCAAGAAGACGATGGTTACGATGACTACGAGAAATATAAAAAGCAACTAGGCGACCTGCTTGGAGTCGATAAGAACGATAAGAAGGTCGAGCGCAAGAAAAAACGAGGAAAGGATGTCGATTACTTTGACTGGATCGGTCAGGAGATCGCAATGAGCTTGGTGCCTGTCAATGAAACGGGTACCCAACAGGCCTATGTAGGCATGTTTCATTCACCCGACAAAGAAAATACCATCCACGACCTCAAGGCGATCGAAAAAAAGATCAGGAACCGCACGCCTGTCAAATTTGAGCAATATGAATATTTGGGCCATGAAGTGAGCTATTTGGAAATGAAAGGCTTCTTCAAACTTTTCTTTGGAAAGCTGTTCAACAAATTTGACAAGCCCAAGTATGCGATTTTGGACGATTTTGTGGTCTTTAGCAATGACACTACCGCCATTCACCGTGTGATCGACGTAGCGCATGGTAGCCGGGCCAATCTGCCGATGACGCCAGGGTTCAGGGAGTTTTATCAAAGGTTCGAGACAAATTCCAACTATTTCGTCTATCTCAACGGGCCACAGATCTATCCCTTCCTCCCGACCTTTACCGATACTGAGACAACCGCCGACATCCAGAAAAATCGGCGCTTCATCACCTGTTTTCCACACGGTGGCTTGCAACTCCTCGCCAACGACGGTGTGTTTGAAAGCAAACTATATGTCGAATTCAAGGTCGAAGGCGAAAAAAATCTTGGTGACCAACCAAATCCATAACCATGAAACAAGAGGTGATCGATCTGCGAAGTGACACCGTCACTTGCCCCACGCCCGAGATGCGGCTTGCCATGATGAATGCGGCCGTTGGCGATGACGTTTTTGGTGCCGATCCCACTGTGAATGCCTTGCAAGAAAAGGCAGCAGCGCTGTTTGGCATGGAGGCTGCCCTATTTTGCCCTTCGGGCACCATGACCAATCAGATAGCCTTCAAGATTCTCACCAACCCAGGCTGCGAGGCAATTCTGGACGAGAACGCCCATCCCTACCGCTATGAAGGCGGCGGGCTTGCCTTCAATTCAGGCATTTCAGCTGCGCTGATTGCAGGCGATCGCGGCCGCATTTCGGCAGCTCAGGTAGAGGCCCGCATCAACAATCCAGACGATGTACACTTCCCGGTCACACGCGTCGTTTCATTGGAAAACACTGCCAATCGTGGTGGAGGTGCCTGCTACGACTTTGCCGAAATCCTCAAAATCAAGGAGGTGTGTATCCGCCATGGCTTGTCGCTCCACCTTGATGGCGCGCGTCTTTTCAATGCCCTCGTCGCCAAAGGAGAAACTCCTGCCCAGTACGGGCAAGTCTTTGATACGATCTCGATTTGCCTCAGCAAGGGCTTAGGCGCCCCCGTGGGCTCGCTCCTACTCGGCACAGCAGCGCACATCAAGGCTGCACGCCGCGTGCGCAAAGTACTCGGAGGCGGCATGCGACAGGCTGGATTCCTCGCCGCAGCAGGCATCTATGCCCTCGACCACCATGTCGATCGGCTCGCAGATGACCACACCCTCGCTCGCCAAATGGGCGAAATCGTCCTAGCACATAAAAATGTGACCGACCTACGCCCTGTCGAAACGAATATCGTCATCTTTGAATTGGCTGAGGGCCTCGATCCCAAAGCCTTCATCACGCATCTCGCTGCGGCTGACATCCTTGCTGTGCCATTCGGCGGTCAGCTCATTCGATTTGTCGCCCATTTGGACGTAAATCCAAGCTGTCTCCCAAGGCTGGAAAAGGCCATCAACAGCTTTGGCGCCTAATGCATCCGAGCATTTGACCGCCCATCTACTCCCCAGTTTGTCCACTTTCAGCCCACAAGAAATCTCGACATTTGTCGCCCAAAGCAATCTGGGTTACACAGATTTGGTTTTTGCGAGCGGGAGAGCGTGTTTTGTTCCTGAAAGCAGCAAGTAAAACTGTCTTTCCAAGCAGCATGATGGAATTGGGATTCATATTGGCAAGTATCATGGGCATTTTGCTCGGGATGCTTGGTGGTGGTGGTTCCATTCTCTCAGTCCCTATTCTCGTGTATCTCATGGGTGTCAAAGCCGACGATGGCCCCTCCTACTCCCTCTTTGTGGTTGGCGTCGCCGCCGCGATTGGTGCCGTACAATACCTGCGACTCAAGCAGTTTTCCTACAGGGCTGCTTTGCTGTTTGGCATCCCCTCGATGATCGCCGTTTATGTGAACCAACGCTACATTCGTCCCGCGATTCCTGAACAGATACATTTGTTGGGGATCATCGTCTCACGTGGGACCTTGCTCATGGGTTTGTTTGCTATCATGATGCTATTGGCCGCCTGGTCGATGGTACGCAAGAAAAATCGGCAGACGCCAGATGCATTTGAGATCGGCGGTCCTGAAGTGCTTAAGCCTGCTAAAATACTGCTCGCAGGGCTACTAGAAGGGTTTTTCACGGGCTTGGTGGGTGCCGGCGGTGGATTTATCATCGTGCCAGCATTGGTCACCATCGCCAAACTGCCAATGAAAAAGGCGGTTGGGACATCATTGGTGATCATGGCCGTGAAATCACTGATTGGATTCTCTGGTGCCTTGCATGACGTCCATGTCGATTGGGGGCTGCTGCTACCGTTTACAGGGATTGCTTCGATCGGGATATTGGTCGGGGCACAATTGTCCAAAAAGGTAGCTTCACCCAAACTCAAGCTCGCTTTTGGCTGGTTTGTGTTGGCCATGGGGGCATTTTTGGTCATCAAAACAATCTTGGATGCATGATGTTGAGAATAGGGACTTTGTGACTCGGGAGAATATCCGAACTTTGTAGTCTTGGTAGAAATTGGAAAACTAGAAATCAATCGATCGCTTATGTATATAGAGCAATTGTACACAAACTGTCTCGCCGAGGCGGCTTATTACATTGAATCTGAAGGCGAAGCCATCATCGTGGATCCCATCCGCGAGACGGCACCCTACCTTGAAATGGCGGCTGCACGTGGCGCCAAGATCAAATATATTTTTGAAACACATTTCCACGCCGACTTCGTCTCAGGCCATATCGACTTGGCTGCCCTGACAGGGGCCACAATTGTCTATGGGCCTGGCGCCAATCCACTGTATGATGCCCATATCGCCCACGACGGCGAGCGATTTCAAGTAGGTAAATTGAGCCTTGAGGTATTGCATACCCCTGGCCATACATTGGAATCCTCGTGTTTCTTGCTCAAAGATCAAGACGGCCAGAACCATGCGCTTTTCAGCGGCGACACCCTATTCGTAGGTGCCGTAGGCCGACCTGATCTCGCGGTAAAAGGTGCCCATCCAGTGACGCCCGCCGAGCTCGGCAGCCTCATGTATGACAGTCTGCGCAACAAAATCATGCCCTTGGCCGACAGTGTGCTGGTGTATCCTGCACACGGCCCTGGCTCCTCTTGCGGCAAAGGCATCGGCAAAGAAACCTGGAGCACAATCGGCGTCCAGAAAGCAACCAATTATGCATTGCAGCCGATGAGCCGTGAAGAATTCGTAGCTCAGGTGACCGACAATCTACCGCCACCCCCAGCCTATTTTTTCGAAGATGCCCGCATCAACCAGTCTGGATACGACAACATCGATGAAGTGATGTCGCGCAATGCGATTGCGATCACCACGGATGCAGCTGCAAAGGCGATCGCCGAGGGTGCCCTCGTGCTCGACACACGCACCGCCGACCAATTCGAGCAGGGCTTCATCCCTGGTGCCATCAACATCGGTCTCAATGGCGGTTTTGCCGTCTGGGTGGGCACGCTGCTGCATATCGATCGCCCACTGCTGGTCGTGGCAGAAGACGGGCGCGAGGCTGAGTCGATCCTGCGCCTCGCCCGCGTAGGATTTGAAAATGTGATAGGCTACTTGCAAGGTGGTTTTGCAGCGTGGGAGGCCGCAGATTTGCCATGCGACAGGGTGCATTCAATTGCTGCAGAGGAGCTCAACAGCGCAGTGGCTGCAGCCAGTGCCTCCATCATCGACGTGCGCAAGCCGAGTGAGTTTGCAGCCGGCCACGTCTTGGGTGCCCGCTTGATTGAACTGGACACGCTGGTGCAAAACTTGCCGCTGCTGGATCCAAAAGCATCCTATATCGTGCATTGTCAGGGTGGATACCGCAGCATGATAGCGATCTCCTTCATGCAAGCGTATGGCTTTAAGCATGTCACCAATGTGCTAGGTGGCTTTGCGGCCATCAGCAAGACAGATATTCCAGTCGCCGTCGAGGAAAGCGTACACGCTTGATCGCATGCCCTGCAAGCAAAACGCCTCCAAGAGCTCTTGGAGGCGTTTTGCGTGTTCATTCCCTAGATCAGGGAAAAATGATGTAGCCTGGCGGCACCGTTTCGGTAAGCCACACGCCATTTTCAGAAACGAAAAAATCGAAGCCATCGCGGTGCATTTCGCCCGCCCTCACTTTCAGGATAACCGCTTCTCCCCTGCGGCTGCCGACATTGGCTGCCGTATCGATGTCCCTGCTCAGGTGTACCTGGTGACGACTCATTTTCAGAAGTCCATCTGTGCGAATTGCATCCAAGAACTGTGGCACCGTGCCATGGTACAGAGTTTCAGGAGGCAAGGTGGGCGCATAATCAAGCTCCACAGTCACAGAATGGCCTTGGCTTGCGCGGATCATTGTTTGATCCTTGTTGTAGCTGAAGCGTTTCTTGTTGTTGTTTTCCACGACGTAGTCGAGTGTAGCCTTGTCGATGCCGGGAAACTTGGGCCGCATTTTGGCGACCAATGCCTTCACCTCTGTCCACCCCTGCGGGTCGAGCGTGATCCCTAGGCTCTCTGGTTGATGCCGCAAGACCAAGCTCAGGAACTTGGATATTTTTTGTGTTTGATGTTCATTCATTGTGTTGCATTCATTTTGCTGCCGCAAAGATCAGAATAATCTGCCCTCACTTGCTCCGTCGCTGTCTGAGCAGCGAAATCTGTTGGATGAACCTCCGATTTTGAAGTACCAAACGTCTGAATATCCAGTTTTTAGCGCTGTTGGTAAATGTTAAAATTTCTTGTCCACAAATCGATTGACCAAAGCACTTTTTCTATTCCGCTTTCTGCGTTATTTTTGCGCCCGTTCGACATGAAAGAGCTACTCAAAAAGGTCCGAAAACTAGAAATTAAAACCCGTCGCAAGGTCGATTCGACTTTTGCGGGCGAGTACCATTCTGCATTCAAGGGCCAAGGCCTTGAATTTGATGAGGTAAGGCTGTATCAGTTTGGGGACGACATCAGATCCATCGACTGGAACGTGACCGCCAAGACGGGCGAGGTGTATATCAAGAAGTTCAAGGAAGAGCGCGAGCAGACAATGTTTGTGCTATTCGACATCTCTGGCTCCGAGGATTTTGGTCGTCTCGACGAAAACAAAATGCAAATCGGGACCGAGCTGGCAGCGATTATGGCCTTCAGCGCGATGAAAAACAACGACAAGATTGGCTTGGCGACGTTTACCGACCGTGTCGAGCTCTATTTTGCACCAAGCAAGGGCCGTGGCCATATCTTGGCCATCATCAAGGGTCTGTTGCAGCCCAAGGCGCGCAGCAACCAGACCAACATTGCTGCTGCAGTTGAATGGGTGAGCAAGACCTTGCCACGCAAGAGCTTGTTTATCATCATCTCCGATTTTTTGGATGAGGGATATGAAACCTCGCTCAAGCACTTGTCGCGCAAGCACGAGGTCATCTTGATACGCCTCTTCAATCCCAATGAGCTCATGCCTGCAGGTGCTGGCATGGTGCCTGTCTATGACCGCGAGTCGGGCAAGCAGGCTTGGGTAAACAGTGGCGATGGTGGCTTCCGCAAAAAAGTCGGCCAACGATTTGAAGAGATCGTCACGGGGCTTCAAAAACTTTCCAAACGCAACCGCATCGATTTCCTGTCGATCGATACTTCCCAAGACCATGTACAGGGCCTCGAAACATTTTTTAGAAAAAGGAATGCAAGGCGCAAAATGGCATAAGGGTTTACTGGCATTCATGCTTGTTTCCTTGGCTGCATGCTTGCATGCCCAGGTGCCGAGCGTGACGCTCACTTGCAAGGAAAAACTTGTGCAGGTAGGCCGCCCATTTGAGATAGAATTGAGTGTGCGGCACCCTGAACGCATGGTGGTTGTGTTTCCGGATACAGCAGCCGATTTCAAGCCCTACGAGGTCGAGACGGGTAAGCCCATCCCCACAAGCACAGACGAGGGACGCTCTGAGGACATCAAGATTTACAAGCTCTATACCTGGGAAATCGATTCCCTGCAGCACCTACAGTTCCCGGTAGGTTATATTACCGCCAACGGAGACACTGAGCGCGTGTTATCCAATATTGTAGATGTCGAATTCCTGCCCTCGATTGTCGGCTATTCCGATACCTTGAAAGTCAAGATAATCGACACGCTCGCCGTGATCCGCGAGCCCATCAACTGGGTTGCTTGGGGCATCATCTTTACGGTCTGCGGCATCTTGATCGTGGCCGGCGTCTTGGTATTCTCCAAGCCGCTCAGAAAAATGCTGCGACGCGCCAAAATCGAACGTGAATGGCGCAAGCATCTAGCTCAGTTGGAGGCGATCAAGGGGCACACGGCCGACCAAGCGATCTATTATGCTGGCCTGAACAAAGTTTGGAGGGGATATTTCGACCGACATTGGTCGCTTGCACTGGGATCGATGACCACGACCGAGCTACGCGAAGGACTGCTGTCCTTGCAAGCGATCGACGATACCGATCGCAATGCACTCCTCAAACTGAGTCAAGCGGCCGATATGGTGCTCTATGCCGACCGTGTACAACCCGAGCAACAGGCAGTTGCATTTTGGAATGAGGTACACCGCATCATGACCAAAGAATATCAGCGCAGAAAGGAGGCGGTCGAGCTATGATAGAATATGTGCTCACGCAGTTCAAGGAAATGATCCTATGGGTACTGCGCCTCATTTGGGCCGATGCCGAAGAGTTCAGGACACCACAAATGCTGTTGTTTTTGCTGGTTGTACCCGTCTATTTGATCTGGTATTATTGGTGGTATGACGGCCGTCGCCTCATCGTACAGTTAAGCTACGATCCCGACAAGATCGCTCCTGGGAGGGCCAATTTTGGGTTTTTGAGGGTCCTCCCTCAAATTCTCAATATTCTTGCGATGATTTTGATGGTCGTCGCCCTTGCGCGCCCGATCAAAAGCCGCACCATTGAGCAGCGTTCATCTGAGGGTATAGACATCATGATGGTGCTCGACGTCTCTGGATCAATGGAGATCAATGACTTCAAACCCAACCGTTTGGAGGTTGCCAAAGAGACCGCTTCACAATTTATCGAAGGTCGTTCATTTGACCGCATCGGGATGGTGGTTTTTGCAGAGGATGCACTTTCATTTGCGCCACTTACACTCGACTACAGCCTTCTCAAGGAGCAAATCGCATCCATCAATTCAGACATGATGCCCAAGGAAGGCACGGCACTCGGGTCTGCGATCTCGGTGGCTGTCAATCGCCTCCGTGAAAGCAAGACGCCTTCCAAAGTCATGATACTCATTACAGATGGTGCGAGCAACCGCGGCCAAGTCGATCCTATCACGGCTGCTGAATTGGCCAAGCGATACAAGATCAAGATTTACCCGATCGGTGTAGGCAAAAAGGAGTTCCAGCAGAATACGGCTTTTGGCACGCAGACCATTCAAAGCGATCTTGATGAGCCGACAATGAAACAAATCGCGGAGATCACGGGAGGCGAATTTTTTCGCTCGACCGATAAGCGCAGCTTGCAAACGATTTTTGACAAAATCTCCAAGATGGAAAAGGTGGAGGTTCAAGAGTCCAAATACAAAGAAGAAAATGACCTCTATGGTCCGATTTTGTTCCTTGGGCTGATCATCTTCTTTGGGAATCTGTTGTTGATGATCACCTTTGTACACAATCCCTTGGAAGGCTGATGGGTATCCTCGAAAATCTGAATTTGGTCAAGGCCGAGATCGCGGCTGCGGCCTTGGCTGCAGGCAGACCGGCTGATGCTGTACAGCTGATCGCGGTCTCCAAAACCAAACCCATCGGCGATGTGCGCTTGGCGATGATGACTGGGCAACTCGACTTTGGTGAAAATAAAGTACAGGAGTTGGTCGAGAAGCATGCGGCCTTGCCACAGGCGAGGTGGCACATGATTGGTGCATTGCAGCGCAACAAGGTAAGGCAGATCATTTCTTTCATCCACCTCATCCATTCGGTCGATTCAGAGCCCCTGCTGGCCGAGATCAATCGTCAAGCCGTGCTGCACAACCGACAAGTCGATTGCTTGCTACAGATCAATATCAGCGATGAGGATCAGAAAGGCGGATTGACGGAGGATAAAGCCGAAGAAATCCTGAAACAGATCACCAACTATCCATACGTCCACATCAAAGGCGTCATGGGCATGGCTGAATTCACCGATGATGCGGCGGTGATCAGTTCCCAGTTCAAGCGCCTCGCCGCTGCGCGCCGGCGCTTTGAAGCACTTGCAGGCCCGCAGATTGCCATGCAAGAGCTGAGCATGGGCATGTCTGGCGATTTTGAAAGCGCGATTCAAGAGGGATCGACGATGGTGCGCGTCGGCAGCAGCATCTTTGGCGGCAGATAGACCTCGTTTTGCTTTCGCTCAATTCTACTTTCCTTTCCTTCGGCGATTCCATTGGTTGTGCATGCTGCATGGCATCGATGCTTTGCGTTTACATGATCACGGCTCCAATCCCGATTGGTCGGGTTTGGAGCCGTCATCGCTGAGTTCGGGCTTGAAGTGAATGTGGCTAGGGCATTACCTCCCAGGACCTGGCAACAGCATGCGCTCTTTGTAGGAATTGTTGGCAGCATTCACGTCTGCCATCTGCCGCAAAGGATCGATCTCGATACTCAAAATTTGTGACTTCCCCAGGGGCAATGCGATCACATAAGCTGGATGCGTCCAAGGCCAGGCGGCATGATCGATGCGGCCTGCAGCGGGTGCGACTTTGCTGCCATACATCACAGTGAGCGGCACGTAGTGCAATTCAGTTTTGCCGCCGACGTAGGTCACGAGCACCTCTATGGGCATCGGCATATTGCCGATGCGGCGCAGCTCTACATAGCTCTTTCCATTGTCTTCGGTCACCTGGCCGATGCTGTAGTCCACGACTTCGTTGGTATTGACCCAATAGTCAAAGTACCAATCGAGTTCCAAGCCCGACTCTTTCTCGGCGCATCGCTTGAAGTCGGTCACAGTCGGGTGCTTGAATTTCCATTCCCTAAAATAGCGACGCAATGCGCGCTCAAGCACGTCTGCCCCAATCACAGCCCGCAATTGAGCCAAGGCCAATTCGCCTTTGGAGTAGGCATTGGTGCCGTATGCGCGGTTGGTCTTGTAATGATCGGCATGGGTAGTCATGGGCTCCTGTAAGCCAGCAGCAACCAGTGAAAAATAGCTCAAATAGGAACTCAAATGGGGATCTTCGCCGACATCACCTCCCATGATCACCGCCATTACCTCAGATTCTGCATAGCTGGTAAAGCCCTCGTCCATCCATGGAAACATCGATTCATCGGTCGCGAGCACGCCTTGATACCAATTGTGGATCATCTCGTGGACGGTCACCCCCACTAGGCTTTCTAAATTGCGGTTGCCTGTGATCAAAGTCGCCATCGGATATTCCATGCCGCCGTCGCCGCCTTGGATCACGCTAAACCTGGGATAAGGATAGACGCCAAATCGCTTGTTCATTTCGGCAAAGGCCTTTTCCGTATAGGCAGGCAGCTCTTCCCAGTCCTTGGTATCGGCGCCCGGCTGATAAAAGAAATGCAGCTCAGGCCCGTCTTTCATCTTACGAATCACGTGCTTGTATTCAGGGTCGGCTGTCCACACAAAGTCATGGACATTCTCTGCCTTCCATCGCCAGTTGAGCTTGGCAGCTTCTGACTTCTTTACTTTTGCACCTTCTTTTTCGTAGCCAAAACCCACTTCATCAGCATTTTGCAATATGCCAGTTGAAGCAACCATATAGGTAGGATCCAAGGCCAAATTCACCTCAAAATTACCCCATACCCCGTGAAATTCACGGCCTACATAGGGATTGGCATGCCATCCATGCAGGTCATATTCGCAGAGTTTAGGATACCATTGGGACATCGAGTAGCGGATGCCTTCCTTGTTGTCACGACCAGACCGCCGCACTTGCGAGGGTACCTGCCCTTCAAAATCCAATTCAAATGTTGTATTCCCACCAGGCAAGATGACATGGTCCAAGCCTACTTGCAAGATCGTCTCGATCTCTTCGGGGCGCGTCGCCTTTCCGTCTTGCTTCAGGTTGCGCACGTGCAGAAAGCCGCGGTCGGTCGCCGACAATCCATAGATGCGGTCACCCACACGACGGTCAGGATCGCTGATGGTGCGTGAGCGCATGTCCATCATGGAATTGGGCTGAAAGGCATTCGGGTAAAGATGAAAAAAGACTTGCTGCAGCGTGTCTGTGGAATTGTTTTTGTACACGACCTTCAGATGGCCTGTGTAGATGCTGGTCTTGACATCAAGATCGACATCGATCTTGTAATCCACACGTTGCTGCCAATAGGTTGATTGGGCTGCGAGAAAGGAAACGGGACTCAGGGCTAGCATAGCCCATAGAAAAAAAGACTTCATTTTATGTGCTTTGAGGATTCAAAGTTAAGGAAAGGCTTGTGTAGTGGAAGGAATATGGCAAAAACCTTCTTGCAACTCAAAAAAAACGCACTCAATGTACTGATTGAAAATGACTTACAGGTTATTTAGCAGGTAGTGGCTGATAGTCCCCGCTCAATTTTTGCCACTTCCAAGACTTGCCGTTTTGGGTGACTTGTAAAAAGACGCTACCTCCTGTTTCCTTGAATTGGAGGCGTACCTGCGCTTTTTGGTCCTGCCAATCTCCAGATGTCATGCGTGAAAAGCGAATGGTCTCGCCTTCAGGGGTTTTGACAGAGAGGCTACCTTCGGCTTCGTTTACGGTTACGATGTCAGCTTCAAAAGGAGTATCCTGCGTCGGGCCAGTATTTGTCATGACTTCATAGCGACCCGCGAGCCTGCGTTGTTGATAGGTCTCGGGCAGATTGATCTTGTTGGCGTAGAGGATGCGACTGATGTTGCCGCACATTTCGAGCGGATTGGCATGCTCGACATTGCTCAAGACGATGATGCTCAAAGTGTCTTGCGGATAATAGAACACGTAGCTGTTCCACCCGGGCAGGTAACCACCATGTGAGAATTGCACGTGCCCAAAGACATCATAGACATGCCAACCGTAGGCATAGTTGCTCTTCTCTGGACTAAACATCTTGTCGAGGGACCGTTGCTTGAGCAATGTGGTATCTGCAAATGAACCCAACCAAAGGCTTAGGTCCTTGGCGGTACTGTACATTTCGCCCATGCCAAAGATCCATTCCTTGCGAAAATTGTCCAAGGGCTTCTTTTTGCCGCCCCTCCCCTTGTAGGCAACCGCGCGGTTGTCCACAAGATCAAAATCTCCGAGTCCCGTTTCGTCCATTCCCAAAGGGTCAAGGATGTTTTCATGCAGGTAATTGGCAAAATCCTTGCCGCTCACCCTTTCAACAATGCGGGCGAGCAAAACGTATCCAGAATTGGAGTATTTGAATTTAGTTCCTGGCATGAAGCTGAGCGGGCGATCCTGGAAGGAGGCGATGAGTTCCTCCTTGCTTGGCAACCAACCCGACATCTGGTGGATACGAAACCGCCATGGGAAATCATTGATGTAGTCAGGAATGCCGCTCGTATGAGAGAGTAACTGGTGAATGGTGATGTTTTTGCCCGCCCACTCAGGATATTCGGGCAAATAAAGACCGATCGGGTCATGGACATTGAGGAGATTGCGTTCCTCCAATTGCAGAATTGCGCAGGCCACAAAACCTTTGGAGACCGATGCGATCATAAACCGCTTATCGGGATTGTTTTTGAGCCCCACCACTGGATCTGCCCAGCCATAGCCATGGTTGAGCAATACCTTTTGGCCTTTGCCGATGAAGACGACGCCAGAAAAACCCTCTTCTTTTTCGGCCGTTTGCAGCCGAGCATCTACCCGTCCCATGACCGATTCCAATCGGGTTTGGGAAAAAGCAAACATTGGGAGGCAACAACATGCCAGCCAAAAGCTCCTTTTTATATTGGGAAAGTGCATTTTCTAGCGTACCAATCTTTCACAGGCAGGCACAGCCCTGCCCTGCAAAAGCAGTCAGCGCGGTATCGGCAGCATGAATATAGGCAGAAAGCTTGGATCCCAATGCAGATCAAAATGAATTATCTATCAAAAATAAATGTCAGGTTTTTTCAAGCCACGAACTTTGCCTAATTTCCAATGCTGAAAATGAAAAATTGTTGAATGAGAGGGATGAGACGACTGACAGTTTGCTTGCTGCTTACACTTTGCACTTGGATTCCGCAACACCTCATCGCAGGTGGCGAGGCCCAAGTTGCAGGCGCACGACGTGTGGGATTGGGATTTGCCTATACGGGTGTGCGAGGCGATTTCTGGTCGCTATTTATGAATCCTGCGGGGATTGCCGGCCTGCAACAAATGGAGATCGGCGCCTATGTCGAGCGGCGATTTGTGCTGCAACAGCTCAACTATGGAACCCTTGGCTTTGCAATGCCTTTCAAGAATGGCAAGCACTTTGCTGGCTTTGACGTCAGTGCATTTGGGTTTGATGCCTACAGCGAATCTCGCATCGGTCTCACATACGCCACGACGTTGTTTGAGCGACTGAGCCTGGGCGCCAAAGTCAATTACAACCGTATTTCCATCCAGAACTATGGGGCAAAGGGCGTTTTGTATGCTGATATTGGCCTCAATTGCATCCTAAGCAAACATATCTCGGTGGGATTCAGGGTTTACAATGCTAGCCGCAGCCAATTGCTGCGCGATCCAGACGAAAAGATCCCAACGACACTCGATGCTGGACTTGCCTATCAGGTGAGTGACAAGGTTCTCATTGTCGCCGACGTGGAGAAACAAGTCAATTTCCCGATTTCCTTTAGAGGGGGCGTGGAATATGCCGTTGCCAAATTTCTTAAAGCCCGTGTAGGTGCGAGCACCCAACCCGTGACGCTGAGCGCTGGCGTTGGTGTGAATGTGAAGAGCCTGAACATTGACTTTACCAATACCCTCCACCAATACCTGGGTTATACACCGACTTTGTCTTTGTCTTACCGCATTGGCAAGAAGGAGGAGGTCAAATGAAGAAGCAATTGCTGATTTTGCTTTTGCTCTACCTTGCGACCGGGCTTGCGCTGAGGGCGCAAATCGACTCTACGCGCGCCAATGACGATGTGATCAATCAGGTGATCGAGGATGCGACCATTGACACTGAAAACGATAACCAGACAGACTGGAGCTATCTCACAGACCAGTTGAATGATTTGAAGGCACGCCCGTTGAGCATCAACACGGCCTCCAAAGAAGATTTGCTCATGCTACCGGGCATGACCGAGATCCTCGCCAACAATTTGATCGACTACATTCACCAATTTGGCAACTTGAGTTCGATGTACGAGTTGCAGGCGGTGCCTGGGTTTGATGAAGTGATCTTCAACCGCATCAAACCCTACTGCCTTGTGCGCGAGGCCCAAGCCAAGGACATCAGTCCCAACACGCAGCATGCAGCTGGGCCGATGATCAAGGTCATGTTGAACGAGGCCAACCATGAGCTGCTGCTGCGTTTTGTCTCCGATATTGAGCAAGAAAAGGGCTATACCCCAGCCGACTCTGGCGCGAGTCCCAATAGCCGCTACCTCGGGGACCGCAACAAGTATTACATGCGCTACCGCATGCGCTACAACCAAAACCTGAGTGTGGCCGTCGTGGGCGAGAAGGATGCAGGCGAGCCTATCATGTGGGATCCCAGCAAATCATTCTATGGTGTCGATTTCACTTCGGCCCACATTTCGGTCAAGGATTTCGGGCACTTGAAGCGCTTGGTCGTGGGCGACTACAACATCCAAGCTGGGCAAGGCATGCTGCTATCCACTGGTCTAGGTTTTGGCAAAGGAAGCGATGCCATCAATGCCATCAAGCGTCAAAACCTCGGCATCCGCCCCTATGCCTCGGTGAATGAAAACCAATTTTTGCGTGGGGCAGCTGCAACGGTCGCCTTCGGAGACCTGTATGCGACAGGATTTGTATCTCGCGTAGGCCGAGACGCCAACATTGCCTCGCAAGACTCAATCACAGATGATGTGGTACTTGTGTCCAGTCTCCAAATCTCTGGTCTGCACCGCACGCCTGGAGAGATTTCAGACAAAGACGCCATCTTTGAAACGGCGTATGGAGGCCGGCTAGAATACAAAAGACGCTGGCTCAATGTCGGCGCAACGCACTACTTTCAAGACTTCAGCAGCGTGATAGCGCCTGCTACCAAGGACTACAACCGCTATGATTTCAAGGGCGACAAAAATTATTTGAGCGGCTTGGATTTTGACATCACGGTGCGCAATTTCAATTTCTTTGGCGAGGTAGGTCGCAGCAAGGGCGGCGGCACGGGCATGCTAGGCGGCTTTTTGGGAAGCATTCACCCAAAGGTCGATGTGGCTGTGCTTGTGCGCAATTTCAGCCGCGATTTCCATTCCTTTAGAGGATATGTATTCGCTGAGCGGCCCACCAACCTCACCAATGAGCGCGGCATCTATTTGGGACTTCGGGTAGCCCCTACGACGAAATGGTCATTCTCTAGTTTCTTTGATCAATTCTTGTTCCCTTGGAATGGTTTCAGCAGTTCATTCCCGACATGGGCGCATGAATTTTTGGCCCAATTGCAATACCAGCCTTCGCGGGAGATGTCGATCCAACTGCGCTACCGCAGCGACAACAAGGAGACCAATGCATCGACCGTTGTAGATGGTCAGCAGCTTGAGACCATCACCCCTACCCACAAACAATCCTTGCGTCTGCACTTTCAATACAAGGTCCATCGCAACCTCACGATGCGCACCCGCATCGAAGGCGCTTGGTACAAGCGTGGCCCACAAGAGGCGTATGAGGAAAACTCAAAAGGCGTCATGATGTACCAAGACCTCACCTACAAATTGGGTTGGAAATGGGACATCACTGCGCGCTATGCCGTCTTTGATTCGCCCAACTACAATACCCGCATCTACGCCTACGAAAACGATGTCTTGGGATTTTTCAATATCCCAGCCTACTCTGGCATCGGTAGTCGATACTATGTGATGCTCAATTTCAAGCCGAGCAAGCACTTGGAATTTTGGGCCCGCTATGGCGTTTCCAAATTCCAATACGAGCGGTCACTGGGATCGGGATTGTCTGTGATTCAGGGCAATCATCGATCTGAGCTAAAGTTACAAATGATGGTTCGTTTCTAAAGTCACAGTCCCCACAAAAACCCCACCAAGCACATGAATGTCGAGGAGCTACGCGATTATTGCCTAGGTAAGAAAGCTGCCACGGAGTCTTTCCCTTTTGACAGTGAAACCCTTGTGATCAAAGTGATGGGAAAAATGTTTGCCCTCATCCCGCTGGAATCGGGCAACAAGATTGCGCTCAAGTGCGATCCTGCCAAGGCGATCGAGCTCAGGGAGGAATGGGAGGAAATCACAGGGGCCTACCATATGAATAAGGTACATTGGAACACCGTGGAGGTCGATGGACGATTGCCCCATTCGCTGGTGAGAAGCATGATCGACGATTCCTATACCTTGGTTGTCGCAAGCCTCAAAAAGTCAGAGCGCGAAGCCCTTTTACAATAGTCGTACTGTGGAGCTGCTGCTGAGAATGGCAGAGGATTCTCCTCAAGTGCCTAATGCTTTGTCCAGACGCGATGCCTACAGGGCGATCGTGATTCCCACCTCCAACTTAGGAAAGGATGGGTATTTGCGCAGGCTGCCGCTGGACTCTGTGAAATTGCGGTCGGCTCTAAAGAGGTCGCTCATGCGGTAAAATCCATACACAGACAGCCAATTTGTTCCAAACCGTACGAAAGGCCCAAACCTGTACTGGCTCAGATTTTGGATGGAGTTGGTTTTTATGGTCACCTTAGGACCCTTTAGGTTGCCCAAGGTATCGAGACTTGCATAGTGCCTGGTCTTGTTGGTACTGGCAAGTCGATGCCCAAATACAAACCCAGCCTCCAACAGGATCTTGTAGCGATCCACAAGATTTCGGGCCAGTTTGAATTTGAAGGAAACGGGAACCTCCAAATAGGAAGCACGTTGCTTTTCGTAAATGAGGCTAGCACTGGTATCGGTGCTTGGATACCACTTTTGCTCTTGGTTGCCCGTGAAATAGAGCTTGAACCAAGTGACCCTTGGCTCAAATTTCAGGAGCAAAGATTTTCCAAGCGGCACACCATATCCAATGCCGAGGCTATATCCACCCGAACGCGTCGCATCAAACCTAGCCGAATCCAAATTGCTGATCATTACTGACCGCGTGAAAAGGATATCAAAGTTCTCATTGCCGGTTACAGGTACCTTTTTGTCAATCTTGAGCGGGCTGGTCGATTGCGCAAAAAGCCCATTTCCCAAGAGCAGAAGCACGGCCAATGAAAAAAAGCTGATTTTCCTCATGTTTCTAATTGTGTGATGCAGGAGATGGCACTAAATTAAGCCAAATTAGCTTCTCCCGCTGAAAAAAAGCATTTATGATAGGCCCAGATCGTTACAATATCAGAGTTTACGGCATTTGTCTCAATGCCTTCGGGCAGGTCCTACTCACCGATGAACGGCGCAATGGGGTGACAATGACCAAGTTTCCTGGCGGCGGCCACCATCTCGGGGAGGGTCTCGCCGAGACACTCCATCGGGAATTCATGGAGGAATGCAACACGACAATCAAAATTTTCGGCCACTTTTATCTCAACGATTTTCCCCAAATCTCGGCATTCAATCCCCGCGAACAGCTGATCAGCATCTATTACCTTGTGGCACTTGATGGGCCATTGCAGGTTCCTGTCTCCACCCAAGTAATGGATTTTGCCCCAGGCGATGGAGATCGGCAAACGTTTCGCTGGGCTGAGATATCGACATTGGACGTGGCAGACTTCAGGTTTCCTATCGACAAGGTCGTCGTGGAACGGCTCCAATCCAATCTAGGCTATCTTGAGCAATTAGTGGGTGACGGCAACCTTGCCGATGAATGAGCCCTCGGCAGACTGAATCCTGACGAGGTACATGCCGGCAGGAAGTGTTGCGAGGCTGCATTGAGCAGAAACTTGGCCTACACCTTTGCGACCGAGCACTTCTCCTTGCATCACACGGCCATTGAAGTCCATGATATCGATGCGCACATCTGATGCTTGCCGCAATTCAAATTGCAGGTTCAACTCGTCGCGCGTCGGGTTGGGCCACAAGGCAACCTGGCCCAAAGGTTGTAGATGGCCGTCTGCTGTATAGACAGCGCCGTTGCTGTTCATGCGCAGGAGGTACACGTCTTCTGAGCCACCTGAAGTCGCGGTGACTTGGCCAAACTGGCCAGTACCCGAATAGGTACCCATCGCATAGATATAACCTGCTGCGTCCTCATCTACAGCCACGCCCACATCTGGGCCAGCGCCCCCCAGGGTCTTGACCCAGCGTGTGACACCAGCGTTATTGATCACTGCGACATAGGCGTTTTGGTCGGTGGTGTCGGCAGCTACGATTTGCATACCGCCATCGAGTTGCATCTCGCGCTGGAAGTAACCAGTCACGAGGATCTCTCCGCTCGCCATGATGCGCAAGTCCTGCACACCATCATATCCAGTGCCGCCAAAATGTTTGAGCCAAATTACATTTCCATTCAAATCGACTTTGGCTACGAAGCCATCAAGGTGGCCAGTTCCCAAAAGCTGCATACTCCCAAATGTGAGCAGGCTATCAAATTGTCCAGAGACGTAGATGTAACCTTGCGGATCGGTGACCAATGCTGTGATTTTATCGACTGCCTTGCTCCCACCATCGATCGCCCACCTGTAACTGCCCGTATCGGTGTAACAGGCAACCCAAACGTCGTCGTCAAAGCCTCCAATTTTGTAGGTCATCGAGTCCTTGAAATAGCAAGTATCCTGAAAGGTGCCTGCCATCACGACCAAGCTGTCGCCGATGAGGTCGATGGCCATTGCGCGATCGACGTATCTACCTGCTGCAATCGCCTTGTGATCCATGATCCCATGACTGTTGGAGCGAGCCCAGATTGCATCGTCGTAGCCCTTGCCGAGTCCTCTCAAGTCATAGACGCTAGGAAATGTCCACCAATTGAAAATGCGGTAAAAGCCCGCCATGTAATAAAGGCTATCAGGGCCGACCGAGATTTCATAGAAATTCTCTGATCCTGCCCAGCCATCTGCCCAGACCGTATCCATGACACCTGCCGGTGTAACTCGCAGCCAAAACACATCATAAGTCAGTGCAGGTGGTCCATACCAGAGGGAATCCTCTGAAAAGAGGGTATCTGTTTCAAAAATGATTGAATCTTGGTACTCGCCGACCATCAACACGTTGCCTGAGTGGTCAAATGCGAGGCCGTGTGCAAATTCATTGGCCGACCAACCATAGCGGTTTGCCCAGAGCAATTGCCCAGTGGGTCCAAATTTTGCAAGAAAGATATCATTTTGACCAGCAGAGGCTAGCTCTACAGTGCCAAAGCGCAGTGTGTCGCGGAAATATCCAGAGATATAGCTATTGCCAGCGTCGTCCACCAAAATGTCCTCGGGGGCATCTTGAAGACCTGATCCAAAACTCGTGACCCATGTGTCTGGCTGTGCATGCACCAAGGAGGTGCTTGCGATCAGAAGGCACAAGGTAGCAAAAAGCAAATGTGAAGTAGCAAACCTTATTTTCATTCTCAAATACGCGTTGAGCACGATAATCAAAAATACCAAATCAGAAGTCAATATCAAAACCAAACGGCAGCAATGCCGTGGCCACGCCAATTACGCGTAAAACTTTGCCTTCTTGACCCTGCATGAGCACGACGAGCGGCTGCCCCGAGAGACGCTCATATTCCAGCATGACCTGCCGACAAGCACCGCAAGGCGTCACTGGCGAGGAAATGAGCTTTTGAGGACTGGTTGCTCGAATGGCAATTTTCCTGATGGTGTCGCCCTTGCCTTGTGCACCGATGTAATACAGCGCTGTGCGCTCGGCGCAGAGGCTGGATGGAAATGCTGGATTCTCCTGGTTATTGCCGAGATAGACTTCGCCACCCTCCAAAGCCACGGCACAACCGACATGGAAATTGGAATAGGGCGCGTAGGCCTTTTGGCTGGCTTCCATCGCTGTCGCCAGCAAAGCGGCCTCATCGGCAGCCAATTCGCTGGCGCTATCCAACAATTCAAATGCAATATGATACTCCTGATTCAAATCTCTGGCCCCTTGAAGTGTGAAGAAAGGTCACCAAAATACTAAAATTTCAGCGCCGATTACAGAATGTAGTGGCTCAGGTCTTTCTTTGAGCTGATGCGTTGAATTTTTTCCCGCACAAAAGCGCCATCAATCACAAATTCGAGCTGATCGACACGGTCCGGAACATCAAACAAGATGTCGTTCAAAATATTGCTCATGATCGTATGGAGCCGCCGCGCACCGATGTTTTCCATTTCTTGATTGACTGTAAATGCGATCTCGGCGATTTCCTCGATGGCGTCTTCAGTGAATGCAAGCTTGACACCTTCAGACTCCAACATGGCTGCATACTGTTTGGTGAGTGCATTTTTGGGTTGGCTCAGGATCTTTACAAAATCCTCTTGGGTGAGTGAACTGAGCTCAACGCGTATGGGGAAACGCCCTTGCAACTCTGGAATGAGGTCGCTAGGCTTGGATACATGGAATGCTCCTGCTGCGATGAACAAGATGTGGTCGGTCTTGATGACGCCATGCTTGGTATTGACGGTGCTGCCTTCGACGATCGGCAACAAATCGCGTTGCACGCCTTCGCGCGACACGTCTGGGCCGGAGCCTTTGCCGCTGCCTGCAGCGATCTTGTCGATCTCGTCGATGAAGATCATGCCACTGTTGCTTGCGCGGTCCAATGCCTCGCGTGTGACGGCATCCATGTCGATCAATTTGGCAGCCTCTTCCTCGACCAAATATTCCCTTGCCTCGGCAACCGTGAGCGACCGACGCTTCGATTTCTTGGGCATCATGCCCGAAATGATGTCTTGCAGGCCATCGAGTCCTTCCATGCCGCCTGGACCCATGATCTGAACCTGGGATTGCGGCGCAGTCACGTCGAGCTCGATTTTGCGGTCATCGAGTTCGCCGTTGCGCAGCTTTTCACGAAAGCGCTCACGGGTGCGTTCATTCAATTCTTCCTCACTGCCTCCCTCCTTGCGTTCAGCGTCATCCAAGCCCCCCCCGATGGGATCTGGATTTTTCTTCCTTACGGATGGAATGAGGATGTCCAAAATCGCCTCATTCGCATTTTCCAGGGCTTTGGCCTCGACAAATATTTTCTTCTCGGCCTTGACCAAGTTCATGGATTGCTCGACAAGGTCACGCACCATGCTCTCCACGTCGCGTCCAACGTAGCCGACCTCGGTAAATTTTGAAGCTTCGACCTTGATAAAAGGTGCATCGGCCAGATGAGCGAGCCTGCGCGCGATCTCCGTTTTGCCAACGCCGGTCGGGCCGATCATCAAAATATTGTTGGGGATAATCTCTCCCTTGATGTCTTCACGCGCATTGAGGCGTCGCCAACGGTTACGCAACGCGATGGCGACCGATTTCTTGGCTTCGTTTTGGCCAATGATGTATTTGTCTAGCTCCTCTACGATCCGGAACGGAGTCAACTGTTCGTTCATCCCTTGTATCAATTATATATACTGTGCTAGTTGAAAACTCAAATGTGAACTAAAGGTTCAAATATAGCGAAAAGGCAATGCTCACCAAGCCCTAAATCTGATAGTGAAGTGCTCTTTGGCCTGCGGTCGGTCCAAGAAACAAATGCCCAACGCAAAGAGATCTATGCTCACCGACACACGCGGATGCGCGCAGATCGCCTTCCAGGCTGCTGTCATTCCCGCAGACCAATAGATGTCGTCCAAAATGAGGATAGCTCCCTGTGCCATTCGTGTCAGTAGAAATTCGAAGTACGCCAAGGTTGCCTGTTCACGATGGTTACCATCAAGCAAAACCAAGTTTGGCCTGAAACTCGCCCAATCAATCTGCTTCTCCAGTGCCAATGAAAACTCTGCTACAAGTTGTCGAGGTGCGTAGCCCATCTCTCTGAAATGGCCTGCAGCAACGTTCGACAATTCCTTGGAACCCTCAATCGTAATCAATTCTGCATCAGAGGCCAATCCCGACGCCATGTACATACTCGAAAACCCGAGATTGGTGCCCAATTCCAAGACTTGTGCAGGTGCATAGTGCTTGCAAATACGGGTGAGGAGAGTGCCCTCACGGTTACCACGCGCCGAGGAATTCACGACAAACAGCAACGTTTTTTGAATTATTGGCTGTGTATCTCCCCCATAGCCCGCACCAAAATCTTCGATGTTGAGCAGGCCCTTTGAGGAGGCACATCGCTTGCGTATAGCTGCGATGCGCCTATGGGCTGCGGTAGCGTGGTGTGGCAAGACCTTGGTTACAAACTCAAAAACAAATGGGGAATGGATGCCATGCTTTCCCTTGGCGCGACGCAAGTGGTGGAGATATTGCCAGAATTGATAACTTCCCATACAAAAAAAAGATTGGGGCCGATTTCTCAACCCCAATCCATTATTTCAAGAATAGCTCACTTATTGGTGTGAGTATTTGTAGTCAAATGTCATGCAACCACAGCCAGTCACGCCCTCGGTGGTCACCACCTTGAACACGGCAAAGTGTGGCAGTGTAGGCAACTTGAGAATGAAGATGTCACCTGGGGACAATGGATCGGTCTTGCGACCAATGCGGTTGCTGGTCACATAGGCTTGCCAAGTGGTCTCATAGGTGAGGTCCTCATAGTTGAAACGGGTATCATTGGTGGTCACCAAAGTGCTGTCCAAGGCTGCTTGGATAGGTGAGGTGAACTGCCAAGTGATATTCACGCCGGTCGATGCCTCGCGCAGGTACATGTTGGGCAGCGGCATCGTTTGATTGTCGCCCGTCGTGCGGCCGATCAAATCAAAGGTGTAATCGTGCCCAGTCAAGATACTGTAGATCGTATTGTCTGGATAAGAGGTGAACTCATACAGGGTAGGATCATTCACGTCAGGAATGACGTTGATCTTGAAACATGCCTTGGCGACCTTCCCTTTGTTGTCGGTCGCATAAGCACAAATCTGAATCGTTGTATAGACCTGAATACCAGGGCCTGTTGGCACAGTATAGTTGATCGTGCGAATC
>JANORP010000251.1:0-14019 GCA_031415375.1 Bacteroidota bacterium
CCTGCAGATAGGGCTTGCCTTCCAACAATTCGGGCTGGGTTTTGATGGTAAACTGTGCAGGCGTCAAGATTTTGGGTTCCACAGCTTCTGCAAGATAGGTCACGATCCCTTCGCGTGCATGTCGGCGATGGTAGGCAAAACTCATGGTACCATAGCCGTTTTCGCCCCAAGTATTTCCCCAGGCATTCTTGAAAATGAAGCTGCTGTCGCGGTGTCCCACGATCAGCACGGTATGAAATGCCTTGGGATGATGCTTTTCCTTGGCCTCACCAAGCTTCCAACTCCCATTTTTCCAATCCTTTGGGCAATAGGCATAGGTGACGACGATCGCCTTGATCCCTTGATTGAGCAAGGAGACGATTTTGTTGGGGGCATTGATCTTGCTGGCTTCGGCAAATGATAGCACGGAACCTGTAGGACAAATATAATGTGTAAAGTCGTCCTCATTGGTCGAGTCCCGCCCAGATTCCGCACGGAGCAACCCTTTTCGCTCCAGCATGTATTGGTAAAAGGTGGCCCTTGCGCCTGCGCCGCTGTGCGCCAGCTCATGGGCGCGCAGGTTCTCAGCATCTAGCTGGGCTGGAAGGCCAGTGAAAGTCTCCATCATATCGCACACTGCGTAAGCAGGCGAGAGTGGCCCGACGGGCAAGTTTCGCACTGCGCTCTGGTAGTAGCGGTAGTCGGCGCCAGTGTCAGCAGGGGAGATTGGCTGACCGACGAAGGCATATATGAACCAGAAAATGGGTAGTAGGAAGGGAATCATTACCAACAAAAGTGCGCATATTCCTGCAAATCCCAGCCCAAAATTTTGCAAGCCCGCAGCATCGTTTCCTCTGGATTTGCCTCTAGCGTCATCGGGCGCAGGCTAAATGGGTGTACAAAACTGAGTCGCCAAGCAAATAGCTGCATTGAGGTCATCCCAAATTCACGCTCCCACATGTGATTGTGGTGGCGGTCGCCACGCTTGCGATCGCTCAGTACCGGGTGGCGCTCATGTGCAAAATGCCGCCTGATCTGGTGCATGCGTCCCGTATGCAGCCTGATTGCGGCGAGCGAATACCGTGCCGTAGCATATCTGTCCACGGCGATCGGCAACTCGGCATGTGCGAGGCAATGATAGGAGGTGAGAGCATCTTGCAATATGCCCACACCGTCTTTTTCCAATGCTACATCGATGCGGCCATCGGCAGGTAGCCAGCCACGCACGATGGCGAGGTAGGTCTTCACGCTCTGCTCGGCATCGAGGGCCGCTTGAAAAGCCCGGGCAGCTGGTCCGTCAAATCCAAACAATAGTACGCCAGAGGTGCCACGGTCTAGACGGTGTATGGGATAGACATGACGCCCGAGTTGATTGCGTAGCTCCTGTAAGACAAATGTGCGGTCTTCTGAAATGCCTGTGCGATGTACCAAGATGCCCGAGGGCTTCTCTATCGCCACAAAATAATCGTCCTGAAAAAGAATGCGGAACTCCATCGCGTGGTGAAGTTCCGCATTCTGGCCATCAAGGCCAAGGAAAACTACTGATCAATCGTGGATCATAAGTTTTTTGGCGAAGGAACGACCGTTTTCCAGGTCGAGGCGTAGATGGTAGAGGCCTGCGGGCAGGCTGCCGCGCTCGATTTGAAGTTCATTGGTGCGCTCAAATGTATTTGACCGCATCAAACGGCCAGCATTGTCCATGACGGTCAATGTGCCAGAGACCGACTCGCCCTCGATCACGAGGCGGCAGCCATCGTGCATCGGGTTGGGGTAGAGGACTGTTCTGAAAGCCTGGGCCACCTGAACCTCGATGACATCGCTGTAGGAAAAGGTATTGTCGAGATCGACTTGGCGGATGCGGTAGAGATTGGCGCCTGATGCTGGCATCTGATCGACATAACCGTAGGTGCCTGCTTGGCCTTTGGCGAGCAATCCACCGATCGGCTGAAAGGTGCCGTCTCCCGTAAGGCGCTCCACTTGGAATTCCCGTACATTGACTTCCTCGGTGGTGGCCCAATCAAGTTTCACCGTCTCATCGACTTGGTGTCCTGTAAAACTGGCCCATTTCACGGGCACGACGACGGTACCACGCACCTCGATGCGGTCAGTACCCATTTCCTCAAAACCGCCCAACTGATCGTAGTCGAGTCTCACGCGCAAGGTATTGCCTGTGCCAGCGATATTGAAGGTGTATTGCGTAAAGGCGTTTATGCTGGCGATGGCACCCTCACCGATACCATCAAGGTTGGCATCGACCCGCAAATTTCCACCTCCGATGGCATCCCCGCAGAAGCGGCCCACGGTACGAAAGGCTCCTCCGTTGATGCTTGCTTGCACATTAAGGGAATCTGAGGCTTCCCAACGGACACCATTGTTGGCTGCGGTGGCCAGAAACAAAGACACATTGAGTGCTGTATAGCTGGCGATGTTGATGCTATTCGTCGTGATATCACCTGGGAGTCTGGCTCCCGGGGGCGGAGCGATGCTAGACCTGATGTCTTCGCTGGCCCAATAAAACGTTCCCTGCACGCCAGTGAGCGCATCGAAGTGACCCAAAGCGCAGCCTGTAGGCAGGGCAGGAGTGGTATTCGCACGCACAAAATAGTCTTGATTGCCCGATGAGCAGTCGATGTAACTATTTGAAGTGTACCGAGTTCCTTCGCCATCTGTCTCAAAGCTTTCAGTATAGAGCAATGTCTGCGCATTGACCCGAGCCAGGCCCAAGACAAACATGCCCATGAGGGCTAGTTGGTGTAATTTAGTATTCACAGCATAAACTTAGTTGGTAAAACAGAGCCATCACATTGGCCTAAAAACATTGCAATTTACAACGAGTCAGGTAATTGTGCAAGAATGGCTGAAATTCGATGCGCATAGTGTGAGGGGATGGTTACTTTCCTTCTCCTTTCAGAACATTGGAAACATTCTGCCGATGCGGCTGTTGTGAATAAGATGGTTTCCTCCATTTGCTGAGGGAAGTCATCCTGCTGCTGAACGGAGCAGCTTTCTCTTTCAGCAAAATTGTTGTTATTTTGCATCATGGTAATTATCCTATTGTTTATCTTCCATTGGTACTTCTCCCTGTTTTTTCAGTCCTTCTTTAATCACAGGTATGCAGCCCACCAGATGTTCAAGATGAGTCCTTTAATGGAAAAGGTCTTTTTTGTAGGCAGTTGGCTTGCAAATGGCTCGTCTTACCTAAGCGCCAACGTCTATGGCATTTTGCACCGCATGCACCATGCCTACGCAGATACCGAGTTGGACCCGCACTCACCTAAGTATGACAAGAATCTTTTTGCAATGATGTGGCGCACCCGCAAGGAGTATCTTGCCATCTTTGAAAAGAGCCGCCCCATTGATCCCAAGTTTTTGAAAAACCTGCCCGATTGGCCAAAATTTGACAACTTCGCCGAGCACATCGGTACCCGCGCAGTGTGGGGAGCTGTTTATATCGTGGTCTATGCCTTGCTGGCGACAGCTTGGTGGCAGTGGCTGTTTTTGCCATTGACAATGGTGATGGGGCCACTCCACGGCGCTGTCATCAACTGGTTTGCACACAAGTTTGGCTACACCAATTTTGAACTCAAGGATACCAGCAAGAATTTCTTGCCCGTCGATTTCCTTATGTGGGGTGAGAGCTACCACAACAATCACCACAAAAATGGATCGAGCCCCAATTTTGGTTACAAGTGGTGGGAAATCGATCCCATGTGGCCTGTGATCAAAGTCCTGCATTGGCTGGGCATCATCCAATTGAGGGTCAAGGCTGCCAAGACCAATCTAAGTGTGCGCTTCAGCCCCAAAGAGAATGCCCGAATCAAGGCGGCCCTTGCGGCGCTGCCCCACTTGCGCGACACGCCGAGCATCATGCCCGAGCGCAAGCTCAACCAGCTCATTGCATCTTGGAGGCACTTCGTCGATGCTGATTGGAAAGGCAACCTCACCGACTATTACAACAAGATCTCGGTGCGCGAAGAGCTCCAGGTGATTTTGGAAAATGCCAATGGCTCATTGCGCAAAAAGATCGCCGGCATGGTCGAGCCACTCGACCGCCGCTTTCAATCCAAGATGAAGCCAGTAGATATGCAGGCTTGGCGTGATAAGTGGATCCTCAGAGGCAAAAACTTCTGGCAAACCCACTCCATCTACCAAGGCGAACTCGCCTAGGTAGATCTCGAAAATCGCGGTTTACATAGAAACTAGATGGTCGGAATGAAGTCGTAGCGCGCATTCTGTCCATCTAATTTCATTTCCAAGCGAAATCGATGGCCTGTGCCATCTTCTACATAAACCTTACCTGCAGGATACTTCACGACATCTGTCGCAGCTGGGCTTTGGCTGAGTTGCGTGAGCAAATTGGCAAAGGCTTGCTGCTTGTCAAAGGTGCGCGACGTTGAAAGCATGCCCATCAAGCCTTCGGCCTTCATGCCGAAGCAGGCTAGGATCACAATGTCGAAATACCATTCATTGGTGAGCGAAACGGCTGCCACGGCGAGTTGGTCCATGGCGGATATGAGCGGATGGTTAGGGCCATTCAGGTCTGCTTCGACGTGGATGCCTTGTGTACGTTGCCACTGCGCATATTCTCCAGTCTGTCCATTGTTGGATTGTCCATAAAAGACGACGGTGTAGGAATACGGATCGCGGATATTGTCGGCGATCTGCTGACCGTTGAGTTCCAGCAAGGAAAGCGGGAGGCGTTCCAGTAGCTTTTGCCAGATCTGCTGATTGCGCGCATCATTCATCATGCAGCCCACATCTACGCGGGGCACGCCACCTGCACCATTACGTACGATGGTCCCGCCTTTATAGACTTTGATGAGCAGTGCCTCCTCTCCCTTGATCATGATTTTGATCAGGATGAGTTCGATCTCTTCTTTGGTCATCAGGTTGGCTGCGCTTGGAGCAGCTGTAGCTTTTGGCTGTGCCGCAGGGTTGGCATTGCCTTTCTTTTTGAATACATCAAAGATTCCCATAGAACTATAGATTTTGTTGGGGCCAAATAACAACTTCCTGTGGCTACAAAATACCCCGATTTTGGGTATGCAAACGTGGAAAAATTTCTTATGTCCATCGATCAAAGGAATGGAAATTCCATGTGGATTGGTTACATTAGCAACGCTTTATGTCTATAAGTCCAATTTGTCTATGAATAAGAACGCCAAAATCCAGCGGAAAGTCCAAGAAGAGCCGATCGCCGCGCAACGTAAAGAAAATGCAGGGAAGACGATGGCGCCTCCAGCATTTGCCTTGAGCTCGTCACCAGTACAGAAAAAGGAGGAATCCAAGGCGAATGCAGGCGCTGCCAGCAAACTTCCCGAGGATGTGCGCGGCAAGATGGAGCAATCCATGGGCATGGACTTCAGCAATGTGAATATCCACGCGAATTCGGACAAGGCCGTTTCTGCGGGCGCCTTGGCCTATAGCCAAGGTACAGATATCCACTTTGCGCCAGGGCAGTATGACCCGACTTCCCAAAAGGGACAAGAGTTACTGGGCCATGAATTGGCGCACACCAAGCAGCAAGCCGAGGGCCGCGTGAAGGCCGATGGCGAGGTGGCCGGTATGCCGCTCAATGCCGACAAGGGCTTGGAGCGTGAAGCGGATGAAATGGCCCAAAAGGCAGTGGTAGGCGCGGTATCGCCCAAGACGACACAAGCGAAGAAGGCTGCGGGTGAGGGTAATGCCCCCGTGCAGGCCAAAAAGGCGGCACACGATAGCAATGCACCGGTGCAGCGCTTCAAAATGCGGGAGGAAGACATCAGCAAGTATCCCAAGTTTGCCGACTTTGTCGCCAACCAGATGCCCAACAATATTCACGATCCCCGCTTGGTACATTATCTCAATGTCTTGGGTGAGAATACCGGCGAAAACAAACGCGACATTCGCAGTGATCTGAGCTGGGGAAATGGGCCAGAAATTCATCCTTTTAGCTTGCCTGCCAACAAGGTGAGCTTTGCAAGCAATGCGGGGTCTGAAATCATACGCCTAAGCCGAGCCGACATCCAGGGCTTTGAAAAAAATGAGACCGACCAGCAAAAATTCCACAAGCTGGTGCTGGAGTCGAATATCCTTAACGGCTATACGCAGTTTCTTGACGACCAAGATGGCAAGGATTTTTACGGCAAAGAAGGCAAGCTGCTGGAAAAGGCTGAGTTTGGCAAGGACATAGAGACCGTCTGGGACGCCAAGGATGCCCGTCGTGGCAAGTTTGGAAGTGGGGAGTGGGAGATGACCGTAGTGAGCGCCCAAGGCCCAAGTGCGCAGCGCATTCGCCTTTGGAACTCCTCCAATGCCGATGGCGCCTACGATGCCAAGCCTGGAACTAAGATCGCTGTGCAGTCGGGTGCCTATGGCGACTGGATGATCCGCACGCAATACCTACCCGAAGGCAAAAATGCTTCCAAGGATGGTGACTACAAAAATGGAGAGATGCTCACCAACAAGGTCGGCAAAGACGAATACATGGTGCGCTCAGAGCACACTGGCGATGGTGACCGCCAAGACTTGGTCTTGAAGGTGACCAAAAAATCCAACAAAGGCTCCAAATAAGGTCCTAAGGATTCCCCATGCGCTGCCGATCCATATGAGGATCGGCAGCGCTCGTTTAGGGGCGTTTGATCTAGCCAATGAGCATTGTACCCTATCAAAAAGCAGCTCACAATGACCTGGTTTGGACACGGGTTTTGGGTTGATTGACGCAAAAACAGCATTTGGACAGGCTTCAGAATGAAATTTTCTTAAATCTCATTCTAGAATTTTTTGTGATTTTAATTTAATAAGTTGTTTATGAGGGTGTTGTGTGTGGAATGTTGGCTTGGAAAATAAATTGGCTCTGGTCAAAAATATTGGAGAAACTGCTCCAAAAGTCGTATGATTGCCGACTGTAAGATTGCTTGTTGGTTCACACAGTTTGTGCATTTGATCGCCGCGATCGTCTGCCTGCTGCCGGGTAGGCTTCGGTTTCTTGACAAACGGAGCACCTGATATTCGGCAGCGCTTGACCTCGCATCGTAGTCATTTGGACAGCTATCAAATTGTAGGTTTTGCAAAGTTTATGATTCACCCATCAACTGAACTCCGATTCATCGGCCCCGAAGTGGGCTACGGTGTGTTTGCCTCGGCCTTTATCCCTAAGGGAACGATCACCTATGTCGAAGACGACTTAGAGGTGAGGATACCTGAGGCCCAGTTTCTATCGTACCAAGCCCCGATACAGGCGATCTTGGACAAATATTCCTATATCGACGCGGAAGGTGTGCGGATAATGAGCTGGGATTTTGCCAAGTACGTGAACCACAACTGCAACTTCAACACCATTACCACTGGTTATGGATTTGAAATAGCTGTGCGTGACATTCAAGCTGGCGAGGAGCTTACGGATGAATATGGCATATTCAACCTCGAGTATCCAATGCAATGCTACTGTGGCAGTGCAAACTGCCGTAAGCAGGTGCGTCCCGAGGATTTTGACAACTACTATGAAGCATGGGATCAGCTGATCTTGAGCGCCCTTCCCGGGATCAGCGGTGTCGCCCAGCCTCTTTGGAGCCTGATCTCGCCTGAATTGGTCGAGCAATTGGAGTCCTATTTGCGGCATGAAGACAGCTATCGCTCGGTCTATACCATGCGTCGGCGTCCAGTGAAGTCCGCCGTGTGAAGGTGTGGGGAGAGAATGAAAAAATAAAGGGCTGCCGATAGGCAGCCCTTTACTATTTCTGATCGATCGACCTCAATCGTCGATCCCTTCAAATGAATCGTCGAGATTTTCGTCATCACCTTCGCTTTCTGGTCCGTCTTCACGGTCAAAATCCTCTTCAGGTTCCTCCTTTTCCTCTACTACGCTGAATGAGGAGCGTAGCATCTCATCCAGCTTGATCAAATAAATCGTTTCAGAATCTTCATCCAGCAATTCGACTCCTTTGAATCGTTTGCCAGTATGATCCTGAAAGGTCAGCATGACTCCCGGGTTAATACCCTCGGGAAACTGCTTTTGGAGCAACGCCAGCATCGTGGCGTCCAACTTCTCGTAACTTTTGATGACCTTCTTCATTGCAAAAAAAAAATCAGCAACCAATCAATTTCCCTTGCTACGCGAAAGGGGTAACTATGTTATTCGCGGAAAAAGTAAAAAAAAAATCTACACCGCGATTTCGGCTGGAAAAGTGCAAAAAAAATCGGGAACGCAAAGAATTTTTTCTCCCGTTCCAAAATTCCCTTGCCCCATTTCATAGACAGCAAAACCCCAAAGCCTGCCCAACCCAACAGTCAGAAGTGGCCTAGTAAGCCCCCAAGGGATATTTTGCTCCACCCAAAGGCCCATCTTGGCCCTCCAATTCGCCGCCAGCACGTTGAGAACTAATTCCGTAGTATCCACAAGTAGTGTAGTTGTCGCGTAGCCATGTGCCGACCTCGCAGACCACCGGTGGGGCCTCTTCCCCGCATAGGGCCTTGCGGGCCTGATGGTCGCACTTCTATTATTCGCGTGCGACGCGTTCGATGGCGTATCGCTCGCGGACCTTGCCCAGCACCCATCTAGCATTTTCGCTGTCGTAGTCGTGTGCCTTCTCTAAGTAGCTGCGAACGTGGGCCATGAAGCCAACTAGGTGGATCCCTAAGCGCTTCTCGAACTCCTCGTAGGCTGTGTAGCCGTCGGTTTGCAGCCAGCCCTCGTAACTGCGCAGCACGTGTATGGGGCCCGAGCGGCTGCGTCCCGCGCGGTTGTCGAACAGCAGTAGGCCCAGGACGGGTGACTCGTAGGTTCAGTGGTAGCCTTGGCGGGCCGCCCCCTTCTTTTCACTGTCGAGCACCTTGATTGGCGTCTCATCGGCCTTGGCCTAGCCGTTATCCAGTATCTTTTCCTGAGTTTTTCGTAGTGCTGGTCGAGCAGCTCGCAGCACGGGGCGATCCAGTCGGCCATGGTCGAGACCGGGATGTCGATGCCCTCGCGGGCGAAGTGTTGCGACTGCTGTATAGCGGGAGCTGGTTGGTGTACTTGTCGATGATCACTTTGGCCAGCAGCCCGGGGCCCGGGATTCCTCTTTTCGATCGGCGGGAGTGCAGGCTTGCGCCGACGATGCGCGTGCCGCTGTGTGGCGTTTTCGTTGCCTACTTCCTGCGACGGTATTGGTTGACCGCCAGCGAACCGGGGTGTGCTCGAGTTCCTCAGTGACCTCGTCGGCGATATGGAGCATGCCCGTGGGCTCCTTAGCGGACTCGATGACGACCACGCTGCGCGGGAACTTGTCGGGATCGGCTGGCGGACGGGCCTCTGTGGCGTCGGGCTTTTTCTCGCGTTTTGGCTTGGGCTCCTCACGGGCGATTTGCAGGGCAAGCCCCAGGTCGAGTATCCCGTTGGTTCGGGTTGGCGGGGGCGACGAAGCGCTCGCTCCTCGCACCGAATATCAGCCGCTTGAGTTGCTCGAGCTGGAACTCAAGTTCGGCACTTTTCGACTCCGCATCAACCTTCTCCGCTTGCACTGACAGCGCGAGCAGTTCCTCCCTTGTCATCGTGCCCAGTACCGCGTGGCGCATAGGTTGAATACCGCACCAACAAAGCCGTCCCTGACATCAAAAAATCCACAAAAATCGTGTTGAAACAGAACAATATTATGCACCCCGGGCGTAACGCCTGCGCTCCTTGACCGAGCCCAGTTGTATGCCCTCGAGGATCATCACCAGCCGTTCCCATTTCACCTCGTCATCCTGGACACCTACGGCAAATTGCGGCAACTCAAAAATCCCTTCCTCAAGCCGCTTTCACTTGATCACGAAGCCCGAGCGGTCCCAAACTAGCAGCTTGATCCGGTTGCGGTCGCAGTTCACGAAGATAAACACGTCGCCAGACAAGATATTGCGCTTCATCTGAGCGGAAACCAACGCGCACAAGCTGTCGAAGCTCTTGCGCAAGAGCCGAGGAATACGAAGGCTCCAGTGCATGAGGGGAACAAAAAATACCGCTGCGACGAGGCAAGGCCGATCATGCCAGGAGAAGTGTCAGCAGTTCGGCTAGGTAAGAAGCCTCGACCGCATGATGTAAGCGCAGCGAAATCCCGCCTTCAAAATTAATCTAGGCACAGGGAGCTTCAGTGCGGGAAGGCCTCTCGGCAATCCGCATGAAGCCACTGGAACCCCTAACCTCATTCCGCTAACGGTAAATGCGCTGCAGGCACGACGCCAAGCTGATATTATGCTTGCTGCAAAATTGAGCATGGGTAAGGAAGGCTACAGCCCTCGAATGCTTCGAGCAGCGCAGTCCAATCGGTTTTCTTTTTCATGTCGCCAAACTCGTAGCGACGGATCGAGGGAGCAAGATTGGGTTTGGCGGATGGTTCTAATAATGTGGGCAAGGAGTGAAATTCACGATCTTGTTTTGCTCTATCATCCAATTTGAAATAAAGAATGGTCTCCAAATTAATAATTTTGGACAGAATCGTATTGTATGATTTATTGCCATGAGTTTGTTCGTGAAAAAAATATTATCGTATATTTGGGATATACCTGTTGCAATATGCATTTTTGGAATCATGAAAGGAAATATGGCAATAAAATTGGTAAATTTGAGAGGAATTTTCATCAAAAAGCTTACATTGATATACGTTTGTGCTGGGTTTTTGGTTGTGAGTTCTTTCGCAACGGGCAAAGGGCAGATGACAATTGAGGGTATGGCCCCATCATATGTAAAATATGGCGAAGAGGAGGGACTTCCGAGTAACAACGTTTATTTTTCCTATGAAGATAATAGTCATATAATTTGGTTTGCTACCGATAATGGTGTCAGTAGATTCGATGGGATTAATTTTGTAAACTATACAATTGATCATGGGCTTGCAGACAATGAAATATTCTCGATTTTTCAAGATACAAAGTCACGTATCTGGTTTCTTAGTTACTCTGGGGTACCTTCCTTTTATTTCGACAAAGAGTTTTTCAATCCCAAAAATGAATCGAAACTTTCAATTATTAAACCAGGGAATTTTCTTTCATCCATCTATGAGGATAGGGTAGGCAACGTATATATTGGATCTAAAAATGGATTGTTATATAAAGTCGACTACCTTACTGGGTGTGCCTCGCTATTTTGGAGTTCATCAAATGCCTCGGTATATTCCATCTCGCAGAATCGTAACTCTGAAATTGAAATATTTTTCCAGACAAATCAGCTGCTTACAATAGGGAGGGATCAACAGAAGGTTTTCGTGTGTGATAGTAGCCTCTTTCTATATCCGAATAGGGTCTATAAATTGCGAGATGGAAGAATAGTCGTTGGAAATGGAAGTAGATTGATCGTTTTTGGCGAGGACCACATAGTTACAAAGACCAATTTTGAAACAATTGCTACAAATTCAGCAATCTTGAATGTTCAACAAGATCATCAAGGGAGTGTTTGGATTTCCACCACCAATGGCGTATTTGTTACTGATTCTCATTTCTCCACTTGGCAACGTTTCTTGGAAGGAAAGTCAATCACATCTGCAATGAAGGATCATGAAGGAGGGGTTTGGTTTACCTCAAAAGAAGGTGTGTTCTATTTTCCTAATACCTCTTTACTTTGTTTAGAGTTAAGTGGTGGACATCGCCAGAATCCAGCAACCGCTATTGCAGTTGATTTGAAAAATCAGGTTTATGTTGGATATATGGATGGCAAAATTCTAAAAATTGATGTAAATAACCTTGCGATTAGGGAACAATTGGAACTTCCCAGAGTAGATAATCACGACTCGAAAATTAATGACATATTCCCCTTAGAATCAGGAAATGTGCTAATTTCATCTTATCTAGGTTCATTTCAGCTCTCGGGCCGATCATTAGAGAGATGTACAAAATTGAATGTCAAAAAAATTAGAGCCCTTTCAAATTTTGGGAAAGGTTGCATCTGTCATTCGTTTGGGTGGAATTTGATCGATCTTCAGAACTGTAGCCGATGGGGTGATCCTAAACAAGTATCAGACGACCCACAAAATCGGAAACGATGTTTAGATATCTCGATAACACCAAGTGGTACGATTTGGATCGCGAATTCAAATGGACTTGTTAGCTATTCTGAAGCTAATGGGATTCAGGCTCGACGCGAATGGTTAGCTGATGTAAGAATTGAGTGTATTGAGACTGATCCGCAAGGTGGTCTTTGGATTGGGACTGCAGGAAAGGGATTGATTCGTATTTCTTCGAGCGGAATCCAGGTTTTGATTGCCCCTAAGCAGGGCGGAAGCAGTAGTATCAATTCTATCCGATTTGCAAAGAACAAAACTGCATTGATTTCTTCATCGAATGGGATTATGAGGATAAGGAATTACCAAAATATTAGACCAAATGGGTTGGAGTATTCATGGGTTGGAAAAGAGGACGGTCTTCCATCGGAAAAAGTAAATGATGCGATCTTAATAGGCGACAATATTTGGGCTGCTACTATGCGAGGAGCAGTCGTATTTGACCAGAATCTATTCGATCGAAGAGTTTTTCCACCAATAACTGTAATAGATCATATTTTGGTAGGCTTCGAAGAGCATGGATTGAAGGATAAGCTAGACCTGGAATACTACGAAAATTCGATAGGGCTAGGTTTTGTTGGAATTTCATTCAATAGTATGGGCGAGATTGAGTATCGATATCGTATGGAAGGACTAGATAGCACTTGGAGATATACAAAACGGACTTTTGTAGAATACCCTGATTTACCTCCCGGGAAATTTCAATTTGAAGTTCAGTCTCGGTCACGAAAAGGTGGCTGGAGCAAAAATGTTGCGAACTTGCAGATTACAATCGAAGCTCCTTTTTGGAGAGAAACTTGGTTTTGGATTTTTGCACCAGCTTGTGTATTTCTTTCAGTAATTTTTATATTACTGCGCCGAATCGCTGGAATAGCAACTAGAAATAAGGTTGAAAGACGTGCAATTGAAGCGGAACAGACCTTGTTGATGGTTCAAATGAATCCACACTTTATTTTCAACGCACTCAATTCCATTCAAAGATATTTTTTTTCTGGGGAGTCTGAAAAAGCTAATGACTACTTGATCGACTTTGGACAACTAATTCGAATGATGTTGGAACATTGTAGGCGACCATTAATTAGTTTAAGTGAAGAGGTTCAGTTTATTGAAAAATACCTTAAGATTGAATCTCTGAGGCTAGATAATCGAATTATCATTGATATTTTCGTTCAAAATGGACTCTATGAAGGGCGTTTATTGGTGCCTCCAATGTTACTTCAACCATTTCTCGAGAATGCTATATGGCACGGAATAGTACCAAAAGCAGAAGGAGGGACCATTCGAGTTCAATTCTTCGTGGAGAACGCATACTTAAATTGTATAATCGAGGATGACGGTATTGGTCGCGATCGTTCTAGAGAATTGAAATCGGAAACAGAATCTCTCCAGCATCGATCACTAGCCATTCAAATTACCATGGAGAGAATTCAATTGTTGAATTTTAATCGGACACGTAAGTTGTCTTTAGAAATCTTAGATCTCTTTATTGATGGGGTTGCAAGTGGAACAAAGGTCGTTTTTCGATTGCCAGTAAATTAGACTTCTTGGGAGTCACTGACTTAGCCAAAAATAAATGGGTAGGTAAGCATCTGCCCAACCCCATCGAGAAAACCTGCGATTGATATTACGTTCTCGTGACGTAAGCATACGACAAACCCCATCTTGATTCGGCAATCTGTCGCTACGAGTTTGGCGGGATGAAAAAGAAACCCGATTGTCCTGGGTTGCTCGAAGCGTTCGAAGGCTGTGGCCTCACCCCAGCTAAATATTGCAGCAAGCATAATGTCGGCTTGGCGTCGTTCCAGCAGCGCCTTTAACATTGTCGGAATGAGGTTAGGGGTTCCATTGGCTTCATGCTCCATATCTGCCCTTGTATTCCGATTTCCGAAATGTCGGATCTCAATCAGACCTCAGTGATTAGAAATCGGATACATTTCCGACTGGGGAAAGATATACAATACTAATTCTACTTTGTCAAGTTACTCAAGTTTCGCACCTCAAAATTATGCGGTTTGAGGGCTGATTATGCATAATAAAAAAGTGGTGTTTC
>JANORP010000252.1:0-4267 GCA_031415375.1 Bacteroidota bacterium
AAATTCATTCTCAGCAAGGAAGGCCGGTTAAGGCCCCCCTTCTCTGAGCAAATTGTTTTTCCTTGCAACAACATTAGTCACAATCATTTATATTTGTAACAACCGGAAACAAAATAGTCCAATAATTAGGGGGCCAAGACACTCACAATCCGCTCACTGTCAGATATTTCAGGGCACAAAAACCGTTCAATTTGAAACTTAACAAAGTAGAATTAAGGAAAACTAGCTTTTCAGAGGGGACTCATCAATGGATTCTTATCGATGGTAACCTGGCAGGAGAAAGAGAATGAGAAGGGGAAAGAAAAAGAAAAGCGCGGGATTGTAGTCCAGAAGGCGCTTGTTATGGAATCTTTGAATGGTGTCACTAACGACTATGATCAATTACCAGTATTCCTTGCGAAATAAGTGAAATGGAAGGGAGTATTGAGCGGGGATTTTGATGGTAGAGCTGCCGAGGCTAAGAAAGCGACAACGAGTGCCTAATTTTTCGCACGGTAGGCTGTGTATTGAGTTGATTGCTTGAGGCAAAACAAGGCGATCTTCCCAAATGTGCCTATCAAGATCCCAATCGGAAAGAGACGACGGTCAAAGGACTGCTGCGACTGATCAAGCATTTTTTCGGTTCGCCCATTGTGTTGTTCAGGGGCATCGACGATGTGCGCAAGGAGGCTTCGGTTGTTTACAATTTGGAATGCGTCTTTTTCACATGCGTGTTGATGTATTTATGCCGCCTTGGTGCAAGGCAATTGGTGTGCCGCAACCTGCCGTAAGGAAAGGCAAAGGAGGATTTTGACCAAAACCTGCAAAAAATTATGCAATAGAGGCTAGAAGAGGGAAATCAATTACTCGTTCGTTGTTGCTGTAGCGTCTAGCCGGGCCATTGTATTGCTTTGCATTTTGGCATATCTTTGTTTCAATTAATATGTCTTCGTCATGAAAGTACCTGCTCAGCGTTCGGAAGGCCATGCAGCCTCGAATTTGTCGCAATCTTCCCAAGGTTCCGAGCAGGAAGGCAAGTCGCTTGCGCCTCCGGCCTTCCAGTTGAAGGCGAGTTCGCTTGCGGATTTGGTCTCCCCTGTGGCTGCGCTTGCGCGCAAGCAGGCACCTGTGCAGATGTCGCGCCTGGGGGACTACAATGACCGCGATGCCCAGCACGATGCCTCCTTGGTGCCTGCTGCTGAAATCAGGGCGACCGAAGAATTTATCCTGCTGCGCAATACCTATATCTTGGTGCCGACGACCGACCCGAGCACGCTTTATACCGAGGCCGAAGTACTGATGGCTTGTCGCCTGATGTTGAGGTCGATGCGCGAGGGTACAGCCGTCGATGCATCGACCCAAGGGAGGCTGTACTTGGACCGCGCACGCATGCAGTTGGGTACTGCGGCCAATGCCGAATCGATGCGGAACAATCTCAGTTGGTCGGCCACTTTTCCTGGTCAAAACAATACTGATTTTGGTCGTTGGTTGCTCGATAGCGGTCCCGAACCTGATGCTGGGACGGGCGTGATGAATTGCTGGGAGTTGGTGATGTTTAGCGCGTTCCGGGCGGGATTTGCTTCCAAGGCTGGCTTGACGACCATCTACCGACAGTTTGCAAATGGGCTTACCACCGATGTCCCAGCTGCTGTCACGACGTTTGAAAATGCGCTGAAACAAGGGCGAGAACAGGTCTTCGATCCCCGAAACCCAGATTCTCCAAAGCCCTTGCGGGGTGATCTCGTGATCTTCAATACATTGGCGGCCCACGTGGCGATTGCCACAGGCGGCGACCAAACGGGTAGCCCGGAACTGATGAGTCTTTGGACTCAAAACAGCCGGAGGGTTTACCAGACCTCGGTGGATCGGCTACTCAGGGACACCGCTGGCCCCGTACGTTTTTTCAGTCCAAGATGGAGTTGATCGTTTCGCTACTTGTACGCATTTCCTTGCAATTGTCGATCTTGGCAACCATGAATGGCTACTTTCCTACTGCTGATACTGCTCCTTTGAAACCCTCCCAGGTCTTGTTTTTGCCTTGGGGCGAGGGCCCTGACCAATTTTCGCTCCTGGCAGATGCGGCTTTTGCTGCTGGACTTGCGCTCGATGCGCACTCGATGCGGGTAGCGAACCCCATTTGGGTACGTGAAGATCTTTTGGGTGGATTTCATTGCCTGGACCCTGCAAGTGGGCGCTGCTTGCGTTTTGGCGCTGATGGAAAGTTTGTAGGCAGGGCGGAACTGGGCCTCGGCATCCTCGATTTCCAAGTGCAATCGGGCGGCTATGTCGTCTTGCGTGGGGCTGCAGGCTTGGCGTACCACAATTTGCAAGGTGCTGTGCTCTGGCAACATGACTTGTCTGTCGGTGAGGCTCAGCCTGCATGCGTGTTTGCCACAGGTGCTACAATCGTCGTGGTGACGACCGAGGATGTGGCCGCGACCTATTGGTATAATTTGCTGGATGGTAGTCTGCTAAGGGAAGAAGTCCTACCCACCAAGGCTCAGCAGTGGTGGCGCTTGGACCAGGAGCATATCGGCACGATGGTCTATGATGCAGCCACGCGCCGCCGAGGCATGGGGCGGCTGTCGCTTGCCTCAGGGCGTTGGGAGCAAGATTTGTGGGATGCATCGCTCTACGGTGCGCTTGCCACGGTGTTTGCCGGGGATGGCCATGGTGGCGTGTACCTTCGGTTGCTGCCCGCTTTTACAGGGGAATATGCCTTGGGGCGTCTCGATGCGCAGGGTCATTGGGTTTCACGCAACGCATTTTGGCAACTGCTTCCGCTCGTAGATGGCGGTGTGGTGCTTGGCACTTTGACAGAGGATACGTTGACCTTGACGACCTTTACTGCTGAAGGTACTACAAAGGCTTCCAAGCTGCCCCTCGATGGGCAGACGACTTGGGATTTGACGGGGGTCACCATTGCTGGAGCGTTGCAATTGGATTTGCGCAACAGCTTCACGGGGTGGCAGCGCCGCCTCCTGTTAGCGCAAGATGGCAGCGTTGCTGAGGGAAGCGCTCCCGCTGATGAGGTCATGGCAAGGATGCAAAGTGCTGATACTTGGATTGCATCGGCCAATGGCGTGCTCGTGCCCGTGGCGACAGCTGAGGGGTTCTATTTGGTAAGGGTACAGTAGTTTCTGGCCTTTTTCAAAATTTGGTGGGAAATTAGAAATTCGTTGGTCTTTGTGGTGTCTCGTGATTGGTTGGGGTTTGGCATTGCAGGTGTGAGCGCCGACCGGGAATGTGGCATCTTTGTGGCGCATCTATAAATAATATCCACAATTGGGACAATGTGAAAGCAGGGATGGTAAAATCTGCGCACCCTCATATCAAGCATTTTCATTGACCTTAGGACATATTCAGCATTCAGCATGGCAGACTGAATATTCCGGCCGATACTGTACCGGTCATTCCGGCAGATGCTGTACCACTTTTAGATGGGTTTCCCGGGGCATGGGGAATTGTCTGTTGCTTTGCCTGAAAATGGCTTTGCAGATGGAAGGAATACGAATTGGTATTGCTTTTCGTATGTTTGCTTTATTGAAACATTTACTGCTTACCTTGCTTCCGAAATGAGATGGCGCATTCGTCAAGCAGAGGAGATTGGAGTGCTTTGTGCAGCTAGTTGCATAAAGCTGGATTTTAGTGCCAACAATTACGAGAAACTTCAAAATGATAGAAAGAAATTACACATTCATTTGGTCAGACAGAATGTTAATAAAATTTAATTTTGATGGCATCTTGTTCTTTTTTCTAGGGGCCTAGGAAATTATGTTGAAATATTTACAATGAATATTTGAAAGTCTGGACAAAATGCTATTCTCAATAAGAATTTTTTTACATAGAAATTTAAGCCTATCGGGAACTTTGCCAGTATTTGCTCAAGACTCATCATATCGAGTGACCATCCCACAGCTGCTGAGGGACTTTTTGATCAAATGGCAAAAACTCTTGTCAGGTGATCGAGTCCAAGGCCTATGGCCGAAGAACGATCGACCCCCGCCATTCGCGGGACAGGCATTTGCCTCCGGCAAACGAGAATATGCATCGATTGCCGGAGGCAAATGATCAGTAGTCCTTCGGCCCCCGCCTTGCTGCGGGGCAGGCAGAGGCCTTGGACTCAAATTTTTCAACCAATTGATTAGAGTGTGTAACAATCTGGGGGAGACCAACAAAAATCGCTGAGTCCGAGGCCTCTGGCCGAAGGACGATCGACCGTTTGCCTCCGGCCTAAAACGCTCAAAATCGGCGATTTCAGTTGATTCCGCCGGAGGCAAACGGTCTA
>JANORP010000253.1:0-15984 GCA_031415375.1 Bacteroidota bacterium
CGCTTGCCATGAGCGATACACGGCGCAAGATCGGCTACGAAACCCTGCTCCACCCCTTCCTCACCCACCAAGACATCGGCAACCTCACGACCACTTCGCGGCAGACGGTTTCCTCGGTCTTGAACGAGCTCAAGGGCAGCAACAAGATTTATTATGATCGCCACAGATTGCTCATCAGGGATCTGTCGGTATTGTGAACGACATAGTTGAATTGATTGAGAAAGGCGGCGCATATTGTGTCGCCTTTTTTTGTGTTGTCTGATAAACCGATATTGCGCCGTGTATCGCTCATGGCAAGCGAGGCGATGCCACTCGATATCCAAGACGTCCCGAGTGGCTTGTACCTATTGGAAATGACGCTGGGCGACCAGGCGCCGATCCGTAGGAAATTGGTGATTGCGCGGTGATTTTTGGGATCGGCATTGGAATCGATCCTTACAAATCCTGGATGTGTTCCTTCAAGGGCATGTCCTCGGGAAATTCTATCTTGGCATAAATCTCTGCCATCTCGATTTCAATGCCCAAGGATTCCAAAAATATCTTGTCGGTCATCTCGGCATAGGAGCGGAAGCGCCAATCTTCCCCAACGACGGCGCGGTAGAATACATCTACCTGGACATGGGACTGCTCCACGAGCATGATTTCGCGCAGCGTGGGCAGCGTCATATACCGCCGCAACTTACCGCCACGGTCAAATCCTGCTGTGCTGGGCGACAAGACTTCGACCACCAAAATCGATTTGTTGACGACATCATCTCGCTGCCCGAGGTCTATCCTTGTATCGCAGACGACTTGGGCATCAGGATAGACGAATGCATTGGACGCACCAACCTGCAACTTTTGGTCAGAAGAATAAACATCACAGGGCTTATCCTTCAAACCATCGACCAATTTGTGAATTAGATTTGCAGCGATTCGATTGTGTACCCTCGACCCACCAGCCATGTCAAACACTTCGCCATCGTAAAACTCTGCCTTGCCATCGATCGACGCTTCATAGGCAAAATAATCCTCTACTGTGGCCTTCAATTTCTTTTCAGCAGTTCCCATGAATCAAAGATAATATAGTTTCTACACCGCCGCAAGTCAAGGGGTGTACGACAAATTCGGCAGCTGTTCGTTCGTCGGCCCCACAACACCGCTGTGGGGCCGACGAACGAGCATTTTGATCATAGGTTTGGCGTCGCAGAATCATCGCTTGGTGGCTAATATCGTTCGTCGGCCCTCAAACTTGGCTTTGGGGAGGGCCAACGAACAACGTAATTCCTGCGCCTGCCGAATTTGTCGTACACCCAAGTCAAGTGCGTGCTAGCCAGCTCACAAATCGACTGTGCGATGGGCAGCGGCTTGTGATTGTCAACGCCTTTCAAGTGTCCCTGAGCAAGGAACCTTGAATGGGCTCCAAAAAAAAATCACTACAATCCACTCACATCCAAATCCTTGGGATAACTCACCACAAAACCCAATTCCAACTTTTCGGTGGCGCGTGGGGCGAGTTGCAGCTTCCACTCAATGGTGCCATTGGGGAGCTTGTCCTTGTCTTTCTCGGGGTTCTCGGTGGGCAGGATCGTGCGGATTTCGACCTTGATTTTTTCGTCGGTGCTCACAGGAATGTGGTCGCGCAGCACGATCTCTTCTGCGCTGTCGCGGTGGCTTTCGAGGGTGATGAGAAAGCTGAATTCCTCGGTATGGCTGCGGCTGAAAATTCCTTTTTCATCGCCTTTGCGCTTTTGCAATTTGCGCCTCACCTTGATGCTCTCGTCGATGCCCAGGTGCAAGGTAAACTTCTCCCCGGGTATGATCACCGATGACAGATTGCTGGTCCCCACAAAATTGCCGTCCAAAAAGATGCTGATCGTGCCTGGCAACAGGGGAAACTCGGTGGAATTGCTGACCTCGGCGGTGAGATAGACGAATTCTGCGAGCTTGGGCACGCTCAGGTATTGGAATCTGTTTTCAAAATCATCGTCCATGATCAAGAGCTTGGCGTTGCTGCCATCGCCGGGCACATCGCCGCGACCACCCGTGCGAAACACGACAGCCGCACCTTGGCCAGATTCGACGGCCGCGCCCATGACCAGCGCCTCCTGTGGGCTAGCGCCACCAAACATGGCCCCAGCGCCATCTAACTCCATTTCTTGGGCCTCTTCCATGACGTGGCTAACCGATTTTTTCATCGCGCCGCGTGGCGCGCTCGCAGCCAACATGGTGACGAGCGCATAAGGCGAGACATACCATGCCCCCAAAGCGGGCGCATTTCCGTCGATCTGCGGGCGGGCGGTCGAGAGCAGCACTTCCACGCCGCTCCAATCCTCGCCTGTGCGTTGCTGCACAAGCCCTTGATAGCGGATGGCGACTTTTTTGGCCTTGGAATCGACCCGTGCATCATACATCGGCTCCCAGCGGGCTTCATGGATGAGGTAAGCCAATTCAAACTCAAAATCGCCATCTCCTTGCAGTGCCAGCTCGATCGTCACGAGCTTGCGCACCTTGCTGCGTGCGCCCGCATACTTTTTCAGCTCGGCCTCGATGAGCCGATTGTCGGTCTCGGCTTTGCGAATCTTAAGTTCCAGCTCACGGCGGGCAGCATCGAGTTCGCGTTGCTCTTTGCCCAGAAATTCCAAAACGGCTTTCCAATCTTCGAGTGCGGGCCGCTGCACGTCCAGGTCCTTGGAGAAATGCTTGGTTTTACCCACCCCGATCTCCTTCAAAAAGCTCTTTTGATGCTCGATCGCAGCGATCTCGTCACGCATTGCGGCGATCTGATCAAGTGCGCGCTGCCGCTCCTCTTCCAAGGTCTTGAGCGCAGCCTCGGGTACGTCTTTGTATTCCTGCTGTGTCACCTTAAAATCAAGGATGGTCATGCCCGCCGAGCCCTTACCACCTATACGCAGGGTTTGTTCCTGCAAGTTTTGGGGCAAATTCAAGATTTGAATGGCCTTGGTGCGGGCCTCCAGGCGTATGCGAGCGGTGCGCGTGACCATGGCGCGATCGGTATAGACGGTGACTTTGGAGACTGTGCTTTTGACTTCTATCGTGGACATCATTGTGAGCATTTATGTAAATATACTTGCAGTTTGGGATTGTCCAACACGGCAGAAAATGAAAAAGAGGCGAGCACTCCAGTACTCGCCTCCTCAAATTCTGGTTGAGTTCCTTTATCGACCGCTGCTCAAAAAGCAACTGTCACGGTTGCGGTTGCCTCGGCGTAACCGCCTGAGCAAACACGTATTGTGGTTGTACCTGGGCCTGCCGCAAAGACTTCTCCTGTTTGGTCATCGATGGAGGCAACTGCAAAGTCATCGACGCAATACCGCAATTCGGGATTGGCGACGACTGCACCTGCGAGATCGCGGGCGGTTGCATTCACCTGACCGCTAGGATTGTTGAAGAGGCTCAAGCTCACGTTTCCTGCAATTGAGATCGAAGCAACAGCTGCATTGCCGAGGCCGCAGTCGCAGAGGCTCACCATGATCATGGCGGCCCCTCCCACGTCGGGATTGCCCTGGATGTTGGCGGAGACAAAGGTCATGTTGCCAGGCAAGGCGTTGCTGTTCACGCTCACGAGTCCACTTGCATTGACGGTCGCGAAATCAAACATCGGGATGCCAAAGCTGGGAATGAACCAGTCAAATTGTGTGATGCCAGGCAGATAGGTGCCTCCCGTGCGAATATTATAGGCTTTAGCGGTGAATTGCTGGGTGCGGCCTGCACGGATGCTGCCGATGAAGGGCGTAACCTCGATCACGGTATCGGGACTCACAAAGATCTCGGCTTGACCGGTGATGCCATCGGCCAAGGCGTAAATGTAAGCTGTACCGAGTCCATGTGCCGTCACGCGTCCACTGCCATCGACACTAGCGATCCCCGCATCTGAGCTGGTCCAGGTAAAAGTCTTGGAAACTGCGCCATCGGGGCTATATGCCTGCGCGGTCAATTGTGCCGTCTCTTGGCGAAACAGGCTCGCACTCGCTGGCGTGACTGCTACACGCGTCACAGACAGCGTCACGGTGGGTGGCCCTATCACGAGCACTGGCACGATGAAGGGATTGCTAGGGTAGGTGCTCGCAGCCACCTCAATCGTGCAACTGCCAATGCCATGGAAGCTCACCTGACCTGAGGCACTCACACTGGCGACAGCCGTGTTGCTAGAGGAATAGGTATAGGTTGGATTGGCGGTGCCCAAATAAAAGGTTTCCAGTTGGATGCTGCCCCCAGGTTCCCAGATGATGGCCGATGGCACGACTGCAAAGGCCGTCACACCTGCAATGCCGAGTGGCACGCTCGCCGTGTAGGTGATGCTGCCCTCTGTCACCGTTGCCGTCATGGTCGCTGTACCCACGCCCACAACGCCCACAGTGCCGGCTGCTGAGACGGTCGCAATGCTGGCATTGCTAGTACTCCAGCTCACGCCAGTCGCTGGCGATGTCTTGCCATCGGCAGAGACAAACACGGCATTGTAGGTAAGCGCGCCATCGGGCTTCATGGATTGGGCACCGTTGGTAATCACCAGTGCCTTCTCTTGCACCTCGGGATCCTTGTCTTTTTTGCAACTGCTGAAGGTCAAACCTGTGACGAGCAGTGCGAGGATGATTTGAAAAAAAGCATTCTTCATTTTTCTTCTGTATTTAAGTTGAGGAATGCCAAAGCACTGCAAAATATTGTCCAGTAAAGGTCGTCGTAGCCTATACATGACCTATACATTTTACATTAAACATTCATTGTCAATACACTACAAAATTCAATGTAGTGGCCGTGTATAGGTAGGTCGCGCCCAATGGATCCTAAAAAGTTTCCAAGAATTCCTTGAGTCCTGCGGATGGATCCAAGTTGAGCTTCTTGCGGAGCCGATGCCGCGCGACCTCGACGCTACTGCCAGCAATATTAAAAACAGCAGCGATTTCTTTGGACGACAAGCCGAGCTTGATCATGGCACAAAGGCGCTTCTCTTTGGGGGAGAGATCGGGGAAATCGGCTTCCAGGCGCAGGAAGAAATTTTGCTGGGCCTCTTGGATATAGAGTTGGAACTCCTTGCGCTCATTTTCCAAGCTCAATGTTTGGCTCACGAGCAGACTCAACTCCTTCAATTTTTGTTCATCGGCACCCTTGCGCATGGCCTTGAGTTCACGGTCCAAGACCACGAGCAGGTCATTTTGACGCACGATGTTCATGGCAAGGCTGGAGATCTCGCGGCTTTTGTAGCTGATCTCATTTTTGAGACGCAACTGATCAGACGCTGCCGCGTTCACCACCAAATCCGCCGCTTTCAATTCCGATTCGCGCGCCTTCAACTCTGCCTCACGCGCTTTGAGTTCTGCCTCGCCGAGCGCATTTTGGGTTGCATGCATTTGCCTGTCCTTTTCCTTGAGCACAAGCTCCCGACGGATGATCGCACGCTGTCGTGCATAAATCACGGCTCCCAAGACGACGAGCAAGACGATCAAGATGGCCAATCCCCATTTCCAAAGGCTATCGATACGCTCTTGCTGCGCAAAATTTTCCAATGCCTTTTCCTTGAGTTCCAAGTCATATTTGGTGCGCATCTCGGCAATAGAGCGGGCCTTGGCTCTGCTGAAAACACTGTCGTTGAGTGCGGCAAAAGTCTTGTAATGCCCTAGCGCAAGCTCAAATTGGGCAGACTTTTCATAGGCCCCCGCCATGACCTCATGGGCACCCGCCTCTGCCAAAAGTGCAGTCTCATCTTCGCCAGCTGCCAGTGAGGCCGTTGCTTGGGCAATGGCCTCGGGATAGCGGCCCCATTTCAGATAGATTTCTCCGAGTTTGAGGTGGGATATAGAAATCTCACTGCTGCTCTCAGCAGCATCAGAGAGGCGCAATGCCTTGATTGCAAGTGATTCAGCTTCCTCAAAATGCCCTTGCCTCACATAAGCGCCAGCGAGGTTGGTGAGAACTTTGGCTTGGCCGATCGGGTAGTCGAGGTCCTCGTAGCCTTTCAAGGCCAATAGAAAATGCTGGATCGCTTCAGGCGCCTGCTGCGGTTGATCATAGAGCAGCCCCAAATTGTTGTGCACGATCGACATGCCATTGGTGTCTTGGTATTGGACAAACAACTTGAGGGCCTTGGTATAATAGACCTGGGCCTGTGGATCGTCATTGTTCGCGTTGCCGACATTGCCGATGTTGTTGTAGATGGTCGCCAATATATGCTGGTCGGCTAGGGTCTCAAAATAGCTGGCCGCCTTCAAGTAGGCCGCCATCGCCAGGTCGAAATAGGACATGTCTTGATACACAAGTCCTATGTTGTTTTGCGCCTTGGCGGCTCCAAGTGGGTTCCCAATTTCCTGAAAAAGCCGTTCCGCCTCCTGATAATCTGCCAAGGCGGCCTTGTAATCGCCTTTGATCCACCCGAGTGTGCCACGCTGGTTGATGACTTTGGGGTAAAAGGCGGCATTGTCTGGGCGCTCGGCGATTTCAAAGGCATAGACGAGGTATCGGGCCGCCAAGTCGGGACTGCGATACATTTCCCCGGTACACTTGGTGATCAGCGCCTTGATCTGGGCCGAGTCGGGCAAGCCAGCCAATTCTGCACGCAGGCTATCGGGCATGGATGCGCTTGCGGTCAGGCATGCGCACAGGAGCAGGAAAAGGGGGAAAAGGAATCGACGGCGCATCTTGATCGCAAAGAGTTTTCACCGCAAGGTGCAAAATCTTTGCCAAAGTGGACGGCTGTGTTCTGGAAAGGAGTCATAGGGCAAATCTGCTTTGTGGGGCGGGAGCCTTCTGCGCGCAAGTTGAGTCCGTTCTTCGGGCTTCCCTATCAGTTGCGGGGAGGCCCGACGAACGGCTGATCACCAGCGGCTGTGAAGAGCTGCGACTGACAAGGCAGGCAGCATCCATCTGCACTTTGGCAAAGCCGATGCAATTGGGTAATTTCGCAGGTGATTGAAAGGCGCTGTGGTGGTATTGCTGCCATTTGGATTTGCCTCCCTTTAATTCATTTTTTGATGCTGCACGGATATGAACTATACAGAAAGACTGGAATCCATCCAAGGCGAATTGCCATTTGATTATTGGCTTGAATATGATTCTGGGGCCTCCGAAGACGACGAAGAGGGCATTTTTTACGCCCTGATCGATCGCCTGATCGCATTGGGAGAAGACGGAAAAGTGGAAGACAAAATCGCAGCCATCCAAACCTTGGTGCTTGCACTCAACGACTTGGCGGCCGATGCCAAATCCCTTTTTGAACCCGATGATTGCGATGACATCCTCGATATCATCGATGAAATTGCAGTTGCTGCTGGCCTCGATATCAGCATCTACGGTGAGGGCGGGAGCATCGCTGATCAGTGGCGGAAATGGTAAGACCAAGCGCGATTAAATCAAAGAAATCCCATTCAGATCGGTGGTGAGCATTTCGCTCATGTAGTCAAAAAATGGTCTGATGGCCACAAAGCTCGCGTTGGTGCGCTCCACAAAACCAGGTGCGCAGACCTCTACATCGGTAAATCGATGCCTGAAAATGAATTGTTTGTAGCGCAACAATTCCACAGCAGGGTGATCTTTGGGATAGCCCGACGGTGCGGTCTTGAGCTGATCGCCCTGCATGCGCCCAAATGTTTCCTGGATGCCCTTTAATGCCAATATCGCTTGCCAATCTTCCAGATTGACCGCAATATCCTCTCGAATACGCTTGAGATCGTCGGCATTGGGATTGAAAAACCCGCAGGAAACGTAGGAATTGCCTGGCTCGATGTGGAAATAATAGCCCCCGCGCAGGGCAGGCTTTATGCGGTTAAAACCGCCTGCAAAGCGGGTATTGAAGATCGGTTTGTTTTTGTGAAAGCGCAGGTCGTTGTAGATACGGTAGAGGGCTGCCCCCGGCCGCTCGGTCACAATGCCGTCATGGTCCTGCATGAGCCTCAAAAATTCGCGTGCAAAGGCAGCCATGTTGTCGTGCGCCTGTTGATAGGCAGGCTTGTGAGCCTGAAACCAGTCCTTGTTGTTGTTTTGGGCGAGGTCTTGGAGAAACGCCAGGGTACTTGGGAGAATCAAAGTGGTCTTCATAGAGATGCTTTTTGGGCGACGGGACGAAGATGCATGCTTTGCACCTATCTACCAAATAAGGCCCCAATAGCATCCCAATTTGCAAGGTCGGATGCTGCTGAGACCTTCCTTTTGCCCGCAACACGCGTAAACTTAGGTCGCTCGCTGCGGGTGCAAAATAAATCTGGCAGGCTTGTGTTCGTAAGCTCCAGCTCTCTGAGCGCCGCGTCCCGCTCAACGAGCGGGGGAACAGGCTAGGCTCATGGTTCGGTTGTCGTTGGGAGCCACAGGCTCCGGCCTCGACAGCTGGATCTGCAATGCACCTCGCGCTGCCGAAATAGAAGAAATTTTCCCTAACTTGACGATCAAACACTCTCCTGAAATACCGCATCGCTTTGAAGTCAAAAGGTCATCCAGAAATCCCTACCCACAATCTTGAATCGGTGATCGATCCGATTCAGGTACACCGCATCGACCACAAAAATCACTACGACTATACGCAACAGCATCGACACAGCTACTTCGAGATCATGTTTTTCCTGCATGGTGGCGGCAAAAACCTGATCGACTTCGTGGACTATGAAGTCAAATCCAATGCCTGTTACCTGATCTACCCTGGCCAAATACACCTGCTGAACCGTGCGCCCGGCTCACATGGCTATGTGATTCAGTTTCAGATATCGGCCATTGCATCACTCCCATTGCAACGCCTGCTACAGGAGCAGGCTTGGTCGGGGCTTGGGGCCGTCTTTTTTGAGGAGCATGAACCATCGATGCACAACGCGATGCAGATCGTGGAATTGATCGGTGGCTGTGCACAGTCCAAGTCGCTGTATCGTCGGGAGTCGCAGCAACATCTGTTGCAAGCCCTGCTGTTTGATTTGTTTTCCGTGCGGAGTACCAAAACGGAAGTGAAGCCGCTGGACTTCGATTTCTATCTCTTCCTGCAATTGATCGATGTCCATTTCAAGGGAAATCAGAATGTCGGATTCTACCTCGAACGCTTGCACATTTCTGAAAAAAAATTGGCGGTTTTGTCTCAAAAGTATCTCGGCCTTTCGCCATTGCAAATCATACATCAGCGCATTTTATTGGAAGCAAAAAGGCTATTGGTGACTGGACAGCAGCCTCACAAGGAGATCGCATACGATCTCGGATTTGACAGCCCGGGCAGTTTCAGCGCCTTCATGAAGAAAAAAACTGGCCACACTGCTTCTGAAATCCAAGTGCAAATGACTGAAATCCATAAGCAATAGCAGGAAATTCATAACGAAAATGGCGAAAAATAGGAGAGCTTTGTTTCAGGGTCTTAGGAGGATAGGCATCCTCAATTTGCAAGAATTTAAAAAAAAAACGACATGAAACACACTGGAAAATTATGGCTCTTTGCGTTTTTGCTCTTCACTTTTCAATTCGGCTATGGTCAATGGGATAGCATCAATCATAGCCCGACCAAATTGTTGGAAAAACTCGATTTTCTCACGGATGACCTCGGCTATGCAACAATGCTCGTGAACCAAACAGGTGCAAGGACATTGGAAAAGACCACCGATGGTGGCATGACATGGACGGAGATCACCCTGCCCGTGAGCGGACCCGAATTCCAAGCCTTTCATTTCCATGCAAGTGGTGTGGGCGTCGTGGTGCTGCGCGATCTTCAAAACACGACCACGCCGACCATGATTTACAAAACCACCAATGATGGCGCTGCTTGGCAAAATATCTCGCCGCTTTTGACAGCAACGGGGATCGGAAATGCCGTTTGCCAATTTCTGGATCCAAATACGGGATTCATGGCTACCGATGAAAAATTCTACGCAACCACCGATGGCGGCACCAACTGGACCTCACAGAGTTTGGGCCGCTATACCACCGCGATCGATTTTATCGACGCCAACCACGGTACGCTTGGATTCTTTGACGGCACCTTTGGCTATCTTGGTAGCATGATGACCACCACCGATGGTGGCGCAACTTGGAACACGGCCCTGCTCACGCAAAATGGCTCTGTTATTGGCGAGGTCGGCCAATTGACGACAACGACTTCCTATGCAGCCCCCGTGGACTGGGGTTCCTACAATCAGCTCAAGTACTTCACGACCAGCAACAATGGCCTGTCTTGGGATACGGTTTTTGTTCCCAGCTCCCTCCCCAATTCGTCATTGGAAGCCATCCATTTCAAGGATGTTTCCAATGGCATGATCGCTGTGACCGCAGTCGGCGGCATCAGTTACTTCTACGAGACGGCAGATGGTGGCACAATTTGGACCTTCCAAGACTCACTCCCAGGCCTCAATATCAGAGACCTGAAATTGACCGATAACACTGGCTATCTTGCGGGCGGGGAACAAGGCAAGTTCTACAAACTGGCCTCGACTTTGTCGGTCAAGGACGGTGCGCTTGATCTGCTGAACATTTACCCCAACCCAATCGCAAGTGGTGCGCGCGTCCATTGGAATGCTGCGGAACGGTTTGATCAGCTCACGTTATTGGACCTTTCGGGAAAAATTGTGCATCAAGCAGCTGTGCAAGGGAATACTGCGGAGCTTCCCCAATTCCCCGCAGGCATGTATTTATTGCGCTTGGAAGGCGAGCAGAGATCGGTATCTACACGTCTGATGATGAATTGATTGCTTTCAAAATATCAAAAGCCCCAAGCGTGATTGTGTTGCGCTTGGGGCTTTGTTTTTTTGGGGAGGGTATGAATGGCCTGTCATGACGGTATATTTGGCTGAGCCTGCTCCTCCTGGCGGGCAAAGGATTGTGCTCAAAGTCAGCAACTCTAATTTGGGCAATATTATGGGCGATGGCAATTTCTTTGTTCCTGCTGGCCAAAAAAGTCAAGCATTTAGTTGGTTCTTGGGTACCCGACGCGTGTACACGACTGGGAAATGTTTGGACATCATTGCCCAAATTTCAACGGCAAGCGGTTTAGGGCCGACGGCATGTGCAACGGTCAAATTGACGAAGAAGCCGAAATGATAGCGGTTTGCGGCCTGCCATGAAGTGCATATTGAGCGCGAAGCATTGCGGTCAATGCTTCGCGCTGCTTTTTCGGTTGAATCCCTGACCACTAGAATCGATCAGCGCATCAACTGCATCCAAGTGAATGCTGCTGATGCGCTGTGATATTTTTCGCAAGCCAGAGGCTTGCATTCGCGCGGCGTTGGGAGCCGGGAGGCTCCCGCCTCATCACTCTCTCCGGCCTTTTCGTTCCCGCCTCATTGCTCCCGCTTCATTGCTCCCGCTTCATCACTGCCGCCTCATATTCCTTACTTCCCGACCAAGGCTACGCTCCTGGCGATGAACTCTGTGAGTTCTCGGCCGCTGAGCATGCCTTGTGACAGGCGTGCGAGGTCAATGAGTTGCTGGGCCATGCTTTCTTGGGCTTCGGTGTTGCCTTCGGTCACGATGTCGGTGGCGAGGGCGTGGCTGGTGTTGATCACGATCTCTACCATGTCTTTGAATTCGCGGCCCATGCCGCCGAGCATGGCTTGCTCGCGCATGCGGCGCATGAACTCGGGCTTCACGAGTACGACGGGCTGCTCGTCTGCGCCGAGTGCCTGTGCGCGCACGCTCATGGCAAGCTCGCCAGCGACCTTTTTGTACAACTCGACGATGGCCGCGCTTTGCTCCTCGGTGAGGCTGCTTTCAACGGTCTCGTCCTTGGCAATGAGCTTGTCGATGGACTCGCTATCGACACGGCGCCAGGTGGATTTATCCATCTTGCGCTCGATGAAGCCGATGAAATGCGAGTCGATGAGCGCACCCATGTGCAAGACGTCATAGCCTTTTTTCTCAGCTGAGACGATAAAGCTGTCTTGATGATCGACGTCGGAGGCATAGATATACACCAATTGGCCGTCTTTGTCGGTCTGATTGGCGGCGATCTTTTCCTTGTATTCCTTCAAGGTATAGTGCTCGCCGGCCACGTTTTTGAGCAAGGCAAATTCCTCGGCCTTGTCGTAGAATTTCTCGTCGCTGAGCATGCCATATTTGGCAAAAACCTCGATGTCTTTCCACTTCTCGACAAATTTCTCACGGTCTTCGTTGAAGATTTCCTTGAGTTTGTCGGCCACTTTTTTGCTGATGTAGGTGCTGATCTTGCGCACGTTGGCGTCTGTCTGCAGGTAGCTGCGGGAGACGTTGAGCGGGATGTCGGGGCTGTCGATCACACCTTGCAAGAGGCCAAGGTAGTCGGGCACAATATTCTCCACGTTGTCCGTAATGAACACCTGACGCGAGTACAGGTGGATGCGGTCCTTCTTCAACTCGCCCTCGTTGCGGAGCTTGGGGAAGTAGAGGATGCCGGTCAAGTCAAATGGGTAATCGACGTTGAGGTGGATCCAAAACAGTGGCTCCTCGGCGTAGGGATAGAGCGCGCTGAAAAATTCCAAGTACTCGGCATCTTCGATGTCGGCTGGTTTTTTCTTCCAGAGTGGCGCGACCTTGTTGATGATTTCGCCGTCGAACTCGACGGGAATGGGTAGGAATTTGCAGTATTTATTAAGGATGGCCAGGATACGTGCTTTTTCCAGAAATTCCTCTGAATCCTCCGCAATATGCAACACGACCTCGGTGCCACGGTCTTCGCGTGTACCGGTGGCAAGTGAATAGGTTGTGGAGCCATCACAGGTCCAGTGTACAGGGGTCTCCTCGGTGCGGTAGCTGCGGCTGTCGATCTCGACGGTGCCAGCCACCATGAAGGCGGAATAAAAGCCCAAACCAAACTGCCCGATGATGGAGTCGCGCTTGTCTTTGAGGTCGGTAAATTTCTTGACGAATTCCTCAGCGCCCGAAAAAGCGACTTGGTTGATGTATTTGCGCACTTCGTCGGCACTCATGCCGAGGCCCATATCGCTGATGGTGATGGTCTTTTTGTCAGCATCGAGTGTCACTGTGACCTTGAGATCGCCGACCTCATCTTTGTATTGGCCGATGTCTGCGAGGTGCTTGAGCTTCTGCGAGGCATCGACGGCGTTGGAGACGAGTTCGCGCACAAAAATCTCGTGGTCGCTGTAAAGCGACTTCTTGATGATCGGGAAGATGTTTTCTGTATGGACGGAGATAGATCCCGTCTCGATAGTGGGTTCAGCTACTTCTGACATAACACTTATAAAGATTGTGTGAGACTAAATTGTAGTGTGGCTAGAGAAAAAATGATGCCAATGGGTGCATGGCTGACATTTTGGCAGGAGCGATCTGCAAGCAAGACGATCGACCTATTTCCAATTCAATTTGGATAGGAGAAAACGGCGATAGGCTGTGAAAGTTTTTTCAGGATCTAAGGCATCTCTCAGAAAACGTGCCTTGATGGTTTCCCATGCAATTTGTTTTTCATCTGGCTGTGAGTAGCCTTTGACGATTTCTAAGACCTTGACAAGTTCATCCCAAATTTTTTTTCGCTCATCATTGAGCCACGCACGGTCGAGCCTACACAAGATGATCGTGTGCGCCACCCGAGGGTCCTCAGATCTTGGCTTAGCACTTTGGTCGAACTCGATCAGGCCCTGAACATCTGTAATTTCTGGGTGGATGAGCAAAGGATACTCTATTGCGTCATAGATCGATGCCAATTGATTGATGTTTTCGGGGAGATCATCATCGTTTTTGATGGACACTTTACTGCCTTGGACCTCAAACGCCTTACCTTTGAACTCATTGCATTTAGGGCAGCAGAGGAGGAGATTGTCCCAGGAGAAAGCGAGCCAATAGTAGGTATTTTTGGGCCGATAATGCTCGACATGGTATTGCTCCATCGTAAACTCGCAGTATGCGCACTTGTAGTGGTACAACCTCTCCAATGCGTCCCTAACGTCGTCTTGCTTGTAGCGGTCCACAAATGCGTCATCGAATTTTCCCTTTGCTACGAGCTCTTTACGTTTGTCATGCGTCGTATTGGCCTTACGGTCCACTTTACCGTCTTCGAAGTTCTCTGCGCGTGGATAGCGCAAAGAAACTGGTATCGCTCGGTCAGTCAAGTCTTTGTGGATGAATCGCATCTCAGGCCCCCCATTCCAGATTAAGTACCTCGTCAATCACAACATCGATTTCCGATTCTTCTAAACCGCGATTGCCGGGCTGTTGCATTTCGTGGATGCGCTCCTGCACGCGCTTGGTGACCCTGCTATGAAGGTAGGAGTCGCTTGTATCGGGATTTTCTGTAGTTGGAGAGATGCGGGCAGACTCCAGGCCAAACAGCGGCGAGGTCATGAGGGTATTGAACATCATGTGGTTCAAATCCTTTTTCAGATAAGGGGCGCTGATGGTCGTGGCTCCCGTGGTGGCACTGCGTGAGACCTTAAAAATGCGCGCGTCATCTGAGGCACCTTGGATCACTGCAGGGCTATGTGTCGTGAATATAAATTGAATACCAGGCAGATAGCTACGCAATTTTTTCACAAGTGTGGCTTGCCAAGTGGGGTGAAGATGCAGTTCGATTTCATCTACCATGACCACGGCATGGTAGTGCTCTAGTGCCCCTGCGAGCGGCATGGCGGTCTGCAATCGAAAGAGCAGGTCTGCCACCCAGATGAGCGTACACTTAAATCCCTCCGACAATTTTTCAAACTCAACGATGGCTCCTTTTTCCTTGAAGCGCACACCGCTATGGGAAGTCTCCAAGGTGACTTTGCCCTCTAGCAGGTCACTGAACATCGCTTCGAGCTTTTTGGGACTCAGCCACTTGGGGATGACGCGCTGCTCTGTGGCAGGCTTTTGATCGTTGAGGGCATGCTCCAGCGCATAGACATGGGCCTGCTTGAGCAGCGCGATGGGACTGTACAGTTCAGTGCGGCTAATGTACAGCGACATAAACCCAGTCTTGTCGTAACGCTCTGCGTCGCATTGATTGCGGTTTGCGCCATAGGCAAAGAAGTTGGGGAGGAAATCAAAAATTTCTTCATCGGCGAAGACAAAAGTCCCTGAGTTTGTTCCTACTCCCCTGAGATGAGGTGGGTTCTGTCCTTCATGGATATCTTCTCTGATTTGATCTGCTTCCTTTCCAAGCTGAGGGCTGCTCTTATCCTTTGGCAGCAGTTTTGCAATTAGATCTAGCGCAGCCCCTGCTTCTTCGTTCAAATACTCACGAATCAATCTCGATGCAAATGCAAGGTGAATGCCCAAAAGCAACAGCGTTTTCCCATCTCCATTTTCACCTAAGAAATAGACCTCTCTTGTGCCATCCAATTCGATCGTCTGCTCCTCTTGAATCGCATAAAAGTTCCCAATGGAGACGGTATTAATTTGGGGTATCAGTGCCAAAAACTGCGGATCTAAGCTTCTAAATTTAAGGACAGCGTTCCAAATTCGGAGGAAGATTCGAAGCACCAAATTGGGTCGTTCCGATAAAATTCTTTTTCTATGGATCTCCCACGCCGCCAAATCGGGGACCTTCTCCTCTAACGTTATTCTCGAAGGGATATCGAAAAAATAATGTTCATGTAGAGAAGATTCAAATGCCGCGTCAAATTCCTCTCTTGACTCCAGATGAAGGTAGGTAGTTGTATCATGCTGGAATCCGAATCTATTCACCTTAATCCTAAGCCATCGATCCCAACCATGCTCCACCAACACCTCCTGTGCATGGCTGGACAGCCGCTGCACGATCCCCTCGTATGTCGCTTCATCAATCATTCCTAGCCTTTTTGCAAATATAGAAAGGAAATCGTGAATCGCGGACCTCATTGAGACCGCAGACTTTCAAAGGCTTGGCGATCTCATGGGTCTTGGTTTTGCATTTGCCTAGCTCATAGACCTGAGGACACATCGATTCGCACCCCTCTTTCGGCTTCTAGATTCAAGAATCGATCCAAAGCATCTTCCAAAATTGGCTCAGCCCCCTATTGCCCCCCCAATCCAACTTGCTCAATTTCCAAGCGGTACGGTTCTGATCCACGAAGCCTGTGATGGGCATCATGTTGTATTCCACTTTTTCTTGATCTTTTAGAAATTGACCTGCAAAGACGTGACCGCTAG
>JANORP010000254.1:0-4953 GCA_031415375.1 Bacteroidota bacterium
GCGTCGATTTGGGGCAGGGCTGATGGTGCAAGTTCCCCATGAGCCACCTGCCTACCAAGTGCGCTGGTGACCGTATAGGAAATCTGGTCGATCGGGAAGTTTGCGGGGACAGCGATGTGGATGACAGAGGACGCGGGATTGGGATACAATCTGATCTCGGCATCCAATGTGGACACAATGGGTGAAGTCTGGCCGCTTACGGTAGCATAGCTGGTCTCTGGTTGGGCAGCAGGTTGCCCCGCAAGGCGCCCATAAATGAATCCTGGCTCGATGGCTGTGATGGCCGAGTTTTGACAAAAGGACTCCTGGAGCTGGATGAAGTGCACTTTCTTATCGCCGAAAGCTCCCGAGTTGTAAAACAAAGTCTTGTCGTCGGTGTATTGGAGACTGTTGGTAGCTTGGATACCCTGCGCGCCATAGGTCGGGTTGTAAGAAAAATTCCAGCCTGCGTTGATATCTTGGTAGATGTACACTTTGCCATCGACCCCGGTATAGGCAATGCGCTGTTGGTTGGCGTTGCAGGCAATCTCTGCGCCATTGGCTTGGACTTGGGTGTTGATCGGTTGCCCATTGTAAGTATGTGCCGACCAGGATGGGCTTACCGTCGTCCACGTACCCGCATTGTCGATCAAGGCATGTATTCTGAATGCGTTTCCATTGAGAAGCTCTTTGCCGATGTAGAAGACTTTGTTTCCGCTCACGGCAATCTTGTTGGGCACGATTCTGATGTTTTGCGAAATGAGCGCGGTTTGCGGTACACTTGCATAGGAATATGTCCAATCTGTGAGGATGGAGTAATAATACAGGAAGCCGTCGGCACCGACATAGTAAATGCGGCTGTTGGCGGGATTGAAAGCAAGGGCACCTGCAGCGAGGGTCATGGAGCTAGCGCCTACTTGACTGGCGTAAGTAGGGCTCACTGTGACCCAAGTGGCGCCGTTCTTGATAAAGCCATGCACCCTTGCATTTCCCACGCCATTGGACTCACGGGCGATGTAATAGATGCGCGTGCTGGAGGCAAACAATAGCCCGGATTCAGCTTTGAGCGATTGGGAAATCATGGGGCCCTTTACAAAATCCATGTAGGTATAGTTCCAAACGCTTACGGTGTTGAATCCATGGATGTAGCCATCGATACCGATGTAGAGGATGAGGCTGCCATCTGGGGAAACGGCCAAATCGCTTTTGGCTTTTACCTGACTGGCGACACTGACACCACCATAAATTTGTGCGGAATAGGAAGGGCTTACCGTATGCCAACCCGATGCGCCATTGTCTTTGATGTAACCATGCACATAACCATCGTTTCCGATGTAGTACATGCGATCGGTTCCTGAAAAGACCAAAGAAGAAGCTACATGCGGTGCTATGGGTTGGTTGATCACCTCCTCATTGGTAAAGTTGTGGTGAACCCAGCTACTGACCTCCTGGTAGAGGTTGTTCCATATATTCTTGATGGTGACCTGCTGATTGTAATACCCAGTGGCAGCACGATAGATATGCCCTGGCCATGGGACGCCGACTTCGGTCATGCCCCTGATGCCAGGCATTTGCAAGAAACCGTTCTGATCCAAGCATTTGACTTTGTAGTTGGCGTATTTCAACCATGTGTTGCGATAGGTCTCTGTTTGGAGTCCAAACCAAGTGATCTCATCCCAGCCCCAAGGAAAACAACCTGCACCTGATTGGTTGGGGTTGCTACCGATGCCATAGTTGTCAAATTCCAAGAGGTAGGGCAAGGATGTGCATTCCCAACCAAAATAGGTCTTTCCCCCTTTGGATTGGCCGTACATTGCCCCGCAGTAACCGTTGCTGAGCTTGGCGCTTCCACCCGTACCTGTGCCCCAATTGGTGCCGGGAATCTCCTCAATCCTCAAAGGGTAGGAGTGCAAGTCAAAGAGCAATTGATTGGTATTGTTGTAGTAAAGGCCCTTGGTATGGGCATCGCAAAGCACCAAACCTCTGTTTTTTGTGGCAGCGTATGCTCTGATCTTGGAAAGCAGGTCCCAGTAGAAAACATGGTTGGGATCGCTGTCGTCCATGATTTCGGCTTGCCCAAAATGCAGCGCCTCGATGCCACTATCGATGTATTTCGTGGCGAGGAAGTAGAACCACATCTGGGTCTCCTTTTTACTGATGTCGGGTACGATTTCGTTGGTGTTGCCCCATATCGTCTGATGCGATGCATTGCTGGGGAAATCATTGTACTTCATGTCGTTGAATCTGAAATTCCTTACGGGTTCACCGTAGGCAGTGCCGACCACTGAAGAAAAGGCGATGTTGTTGACGCCATTGGTCACGTATTCAAACATCCCAGCTTGCACGATCGGCTTTACCAACCCTGCTTGCAGATATTTGGTGTTGATGTTGTTGACCATTGTGGCGACATTGTTGAAATAGCCGTATCCGATGGTCCATTCGCCTCCCCAAAGCCCGCAACTGCGGCCAATGAATCTTGCATTGATGTCGGCAAGCATATTGATGCTCGCTGTGTGGGCTGTGGGGTTGTAAGTGGTGGGGGAATTGCAGGGCGGGAAATAGCAGGAAATCTCATCGGTCAAGCCCTGCATCGTGATGGAGCGTGCCATATAGGATTCCAGCTGCGTGCGGGTCATCGAGCCGTAGAAATTGTAATTTTGGGCGGTGGATCGCATGGCCATTCCCATGAGGCACGCCATCAAGAAGGTAGTCGCTTTTTTCATATTTTTTCCGTTAGAGAGCATTCAAACCATCCCAGAAGATGATTGTGCGAATATAAACAGCTGCGCATCAAGCAGGACTGAATGCTTCAGCAACAGCCGATTTTCTTCACGAACGGGCAATCTGCCACAAGTGCGATGCTCCTCTGCCAAGCAACCATGCCCACGCCAATTTATCGGCTAAATTCACAATCCACAGGTTTGCGCACCCGGCTTTTTAAATGATCCGTAACTGCATCACAATGCTCCCCATCACTGCACCACCAACTTTATGGTTTTGTCAAACCCATCGGCTTGTGCCTGCAAGAAGTACACACCGGATGCCATCGACGTCGGTAAAGGCAAGGCAATGCCTTCGTTCAAGCCAGCATGGAGCGGTACGGTCGTAGCGGGCATGATCTCGCGGCCTGCGATATCACGGCAATGCAACAGGAGCCTGCCAGATTTTGGGCTATCGAATTGAAGGGAAATCAGATGCCCATGCGCGGGATTTGGGTAGGCTGTCAAATAAAAGCCTGCAGGCGATTGTGTATCCTCGGCTGCAAGGACATAACTGCCGTTGAAGCGGCGCACGACGAAGATCGAGGCTGCATCGGGAGTGGCTGGGGTAAAGCCGCTGGCAAGCAACTTACCGTCTGCTTGCACGAGCAGGGCGTCATGTGTATCCATAGGTATGCTCGCGGCTCCATTGGGACCAAAATCAGTATCAGGTGATCCATTGGCATTGAGCCGCAACATGTTGAGGTCTGGGTACTGTGTCGCGACAGCGAGTAGATGACCATCATGATCCTTGGTCGCGCTCCAAAAGGTTATGGTGCCCTGGACATAAAGATGGATGGCATTGAAGTTGGGACTTGGATTCCCATCGGCATTATACTTGTTCAATTTTTTGAAGCCATTGAGCACAAATCCGCCCTCGGGGACTGTAAGCATGGTGCTGTAGCCTTCATAGGAACCGATCGAATTGATGTTGGAAGACAATAATTGTCCTTGTGGCGTATAGATCGCAACGAGGGCGGCACTGAACCATCCGCATCCGCCACGATCGTCATACAGGGTATTGCCCATGGCTACAATATTGTGGTTGGTCATGCTTCCTGCTATATAGAAATCCTCTGTGTCTTGATAGGTGTCGAGCGTCACGTAACCACCCTGGCCAAATGTCGTGTCGAGTGCCCCAGTCGGGAGATAACACACGAGCACTGCATCATCATTGTGCCCGCACACCAAAAAGCGGCCATCGTCCAGCAATTGTACCGACTTGGTCGTCATTGCCAGCGGCAAAGGCGCAATTTGGAAATTGGGGTCGTCGCTGCCGTCTGGTCGCAGACGCATGATGAAATGCATGGAATTGGAGACCAGCAAGTACACCTCGCCTGTGGCGGTGACTTGGATGTCTTTGATCTGGGTGATCCACTGTCCAAAGGTGATTTCACGAATGCCGTTTTGGCCAAAATCGGGGTCGAGGCTGCCGTCGGTGCGGTAGCGCATTACTTTGGGAATACTTTGGTTCACCGAGCGTAGGGCGACATGCAATTGGTTGCCTCCCATCCTGCAAAAGGGGCGCGTTTGCCAAGACCAACTGCCCAATTCCAGGATGCCGTCCCCATCCCAACTGAGGTCGGGTGTCGCTGGGGATTGGGCAGGCACCATCAACGACAAGGCAACTGTAAACAAGAGCAATAATGACAATTGTGCTTTCATAGGGTGTGTGGATTTTACTTCACAAACTTGCCAATATGAAATGATGGAAACTAGGTAAAAGTTGGTGGACTGCTACTTTGATCGGCAAGGATCGGTGCATGCCTCGACCCCGTGGCAAGCTTGCCGCCACGCATTCGGTGCAAAGGTCATTCAACGATCAATCTGGGTATCGGTAGTTTGTGGAGGATGGCTTACCCGTTGCTTGCATCTTAAAAAAGTAGCCCCGCCAAGGATCGAACTTGGATCTGGTATTTAGGAAACACCTGTTCTATCCATTGAACTACGGGGCCGGCTGGATAGCGGCTGCAAAGTTGCGAACAAAATCGTCGTCTGCCAAACTGCTGGGATGGAATTTTAGGGCCAAGGCATTAAAATCGATGGTCGCCGATGCCAATGATGGCATCTAAAAATGGCAATTTGGGTAGGAATCTCCTCCGTAGTGGCCATCGAGACTACCGTTGCAATCCGTTCGTCGGGGCGACCCCCAAACTTTGGGGTGGCCCCCCCAAACGGTCATAAAATTCCCAATTCAAAACCCCGAATTGTTTTT
>JANORP010000255.1:0-1589 GCA_031415375.1 Bacteroidota bacterium
TCGTCATGTACGGTTTATGGTAGTCCAGAAGTAATTCCAGTAACAGAATTAACGCCGCTAAAACAAGCCGAAAGCCCTTATGGCGCTACAAAGCAAATAGGTGAGCAACTTGTAAAAGATGTTAGCAGTCAAAATTTTAAAAGTATTTTGTTACGCTATTTTAATCCTGTTGGTGCACATCCAAGCAATAATATTGGAGAGTTACCGATTGGCAAACCACAAAATTTAATACCAGCAATAACACAAACTGCTATTGGCAAATTACCACAAATGAATGTGTGGGGTAATGATTATGATACTAAAGATGGAAGCTGTTTAAGAGATTATATACATGTTAGTGATATTGCACATGCACACACTTTAGCGTTAAATTATCTTATTCAAAATAAAAATAAAACAAATTTCGATATTTTTAATTTGGGCAGTGGTAATGGCTACACTGTTTTAGAAGTAATAAATATGTTTGAAAAAGTAAGTGGTCAAAAATTAAATTACACCATTGGCCCTCGCCGAAGTGGCGATGTTGTAGCTATTTATGCCAATAACGAAAAAGCTGTAAATGATTTAGGTTGGACGCTAAAATACGACTTAGAAGATATGATGAAAACAGCTTGGGATTGGGAAATGCAATGTGCTAATATGCTAATTGGATAATTTGCTAATTTCTAAACTGCAACAATTATTTTACTATTATTTACAGTTTGCTTTAATTCATCTTTCAAAAAGCCTTTAAGGCTTAAGTCTTCATCTAATAGCTCCCAATGAATACCAGTTCCATCTGCAATCAACTCATATTGGTTAAGCTGTTGGTCTGTTGCATTTTTTAAAGATGAATAAGTAGAAATTTTCTGATGCAAAATAGCCTTAGTGTTTAATACAATAAGCATTAAGTCCAATTCTTTATGAAAATCCACAGCCAATATTCTTAGCCCATCAGCATAAATCAACTGCTCTATAGAATCGTAGTTATTTTTTAAAGTATTCATTCCATTTTGTTTTAAAATAATCAACATTTTCTGTGACTATTTCCATTATATCATTTTCCTCTTTAGTACTAAATCTGTGAAAATAGGATGGCGAAACATCAGGCTCTAGCCAAATTTTACCATCTGCATTACCTTTTCTCACATGAATATGAATAGGCTCATCATTTTCATTGCTGTAAAAGAAAAATCTAAACCCATTTATTAATAATACAGTTGGGATTAAAACAAATTTAGTATTTATATCTCAATAATATGCTAACCCGATAATTTGCTAATTGTAAAGTAGCAATGTATCTTCGCCACTCAAAAATATCAAATCAAAAAATTATAGATTACATAATGTTAAACGCAATAGAAGTTACTGGCAATAAAGATACCCGTAGTGGTTTTGGCGATGGCATTTTAGCTGCTGCTCGTAAAAATCCAAATATTATGGCACTTACAGCCGATTTGGCTGGCTCTTTAAAACTACAAGGTTTTATGAAGGAGTTTCCAGAACGTTTTGTACAATGCGGTATTGCAGAAGCTAACATGATTGGTATTGCTGCTGGTTTAACGATTGGTGGAAAAATTCCCTACACAACAACCTTTGCAAATTTTAGT
>JANORP010000256.1:0-11217 GCA_031415375.1 Bacteroidota bacterium
TCCTAACCCCTAGACGAACGAGACATATTTCTAAGAACGAGGCACAAATTTCGTACTTTATTTTAGAAAGTCAAGTCTTTTTTCAAAAAAGATTGATTTTTCTTCATTTTTTTTTTGAGGTCGCCCTTTTTGTTTCAAAAACAATGGTTTTGGCACTAAGTGTTATATTGACACTTAGTGTGTTTCCAGCTTGGGATTTCTATTGAATAGCCTTAGCTTTGCAACCATTCATACGATTTATTTATCGAAAATCTCGCTTAAGTATGGCTATCAAAGTAGGAATCAACGGTTTTGGCAGGATTGGTCGCCTCGTATTCAGGCTCCTCGTCGAGAACCCAAACATCGAAGTGGTCAAAATCAATGACCTCACCGACAATGCCACATTGGCCCACCTCCTCAAATACGATACTGTCCACGGCAAATTCAAAGGCACTGTCACCGCCGATGAGACCAGCATCACCGTCAACGGCAAGCGCATTGCTGCATCTGCCGAAAAAGATCCTCTCAAACTCGGTTGGGGCGAACTCGGCGTCGATGTCGTCGTCGAATCGACTGGCGTATTCGTGAGCCAAGACAAGGCGATGCTGCATGTGCAGGCTGGCGCCCGCAAGGTGCTCATCACCGCCCCCGCAAAGGGCGATGTCGATGCCACAGTGGTCCTGGGTGTGAATGATCACATCCTCAGACCCGAGCACAAGATCATCTCCAACGCCTCTTGCACCACCAACTGCCTCGCCCCGATGGTCAAAATCCTCGACGAGCAGTTTGGTATCGTCGGTGGTTTCATGACCACCGTGCACGCCTATACCGCCGACCAAAACCTGCAAGACTCGCCCCACCGCGACTTGCGTCGCGCCCGCGCAGCCGCGAGCAACATCGTGCCGACCAGCACAGGCGCCGCCAAAGCCCTCGGCATCGTGTTGCCGCAAGTCAAGGGCCTGCTCGATGGCTTCGCCACACGCGTGCCCGTGCCAGATGGTTCACTCACCGACTTCACCGCACTGCTCAAGCGCCCTGCAACGACCGATGAGATCAATGCAGCCTTCAAGGCCGCAGCAGCAGGCGCCCTCAAAGGCTACCTCGAGTACTCAGAAGAAGAACTCGTCTCCAGCGACATCGTCGGCAACCCCTACAGCTGCATCTTTGACAGCAAGCTCACCAACGTCCAAGGCAGCCTCGCCAAAGTCGTCGGTTGGTATGACAATGAGTATGGCTACAGCTGCCGCGTCGCGGAGTTGGTGACAAGAATCGCCTAAAATTAGTTAGCAGTTAGCAAGGAGCAGTTAGCAGTTTCGGATTCGAACCCTGCAACTGCTAACTGCTAACTGCTAACTGCTAACTGCCAACTGCTAACTTCTATTCCCATGATTCATATCAATACTTGTAATCCCGCTGGTCGCCGCGCTTTGGTGCGTGTGGATTTTAATGTGCCACTCGATGATGCGGGGCAGATCACCGACGACATCCGCATCGCAGGCGCATTGCCGACCATCAATTTTGTGCTCGATGGTGGCGGCTCCGTCGTGCTCATGTCTCACATGGGCCGTCCCAAAAAAGAGGGCCGCGAACCCAATACCTTGCACCGCGTGGTCGATCACCTGAGCAAATTGCTCGGTCGCACCGTGCAGTTTGCCGATGATTGCATCGGTGAAGCGGCATTTGCAGCCTCGGCTGCCTTGAAGCCAGGCGAAGTTTTGCTCCTGGAAAATCTGCGCTATTACGATGAGGAAGAAAAGGGCGATGTCGAATTTGCGCTGAAGTTGAGCAAGCACGGCGACTACTACGTCAATGACGCATTTGGTGCCGCACACCGTGCCCATGCAAGCACCTCTGTGATCGCGCAATTCTTCACAGAAAAGTATGCTGGCTTCCTCATGGCCCGCGAGGTCGATACCGCGCACAAGGTCATGGACAATCCCGAGCGCCCCTTTACCGCCATCATGGGCGGTGCCAAGGTGAGCGACAAGATCCAAATGATCCAACGCCTGCTCGACAAGGTCGATAACCTGCTCATTGGTGGGGGCATGGCCTATACCTTTCTCAAGGCTAAAGGCCACGAGGTCGGCAACTCCCTTGTCGAACTCGATAAGGTGCCCCTTGCAGCAGCGATCTTGAAGGCTGCACGCGGCAGGAACGTCACGATCATCATCCCGGTCGATAGCGTCGTCGCCGACAAATTTGCCGTCGATGCCAAGACAGCCATCGTGCAAAACAATCAGATTCCCAAAGACATGATGGGCTTGGACATCGGTCCAGAGACCTTCAAGGTGTTTTACGACATCATCATGGACAGCAAGACCATCCTCTGGAATGGCCCGATGGGTGTCTTTGAGATGGCGCCTTTTGCACAGGGCACGATCGCGATGGCCAAGGCCCTCGCGGAGGCAACTGCCGAGGGTGCCTTCACGCTCGTAGGCGGCGGCGACTCAGCCGCGGCCGTGAAGTTGGCGGGCTTGGACGATGAAGTCAGCTACGTGTCCACCGGCGGTGGTGCGTTGCTGGAGCTGCTGGAGGGCAAGGAATTGCCGGGGGTTGTGGCGCTGGGGTAGGGCAATCGCCCAAAGCTCACAGACTTGGACCTGCCTTGTCGATACAGGTCGCAAGTTGTTTGGCCTGCACAATAGATCAACATGAAGGGGCGACCAAAAGTCGCCCCTTTGCATACAGTTCTAGTTTCTATTGCCATTGGGCCTAGAGTCCCCGCTTGCCGCCCAGCATCTGTGCGATTTCCTTGATCGCCTCAGACATAGAGTCCAGACCATTGTTCACGCCGATTTCGGCTTGGGCCATGCTGATATCGACTGTCGCGAGTCGGTATGCCTCGGCGGTACTTTCAGACGGGTGTGGATTTGCGCTGCGCAAGCCCACAATTGCTGCACCCAATGCCATATCCAACAGCGGCGATGGATCGACCCAATTGAGTCGTCCACCGTCTTCGCCTCCTGAATCGGCACTCCAGGGGTCTAGTAAGGTCGCAAAGTCGGGCCTGTATTCCTGCAAAAAGTCCAGCATGATCCTGTAAGTCAGGCAGGGGCGCACGAGCTTGTGTAGCACATCACGCGCATGGCTTCCGATTGAATAGATCAGTTCGCTCGAAGCAGATTGTAGCTGCACGTTGGGATTCACGGTCACCGCTTCAATGACGCGCTCTTGGTAGATAAGTTTCCAGCACATCCGCCTTCTGAAGCAGGCTTGGTTGCTAGGACGTGCTAGCCAGAGGGCAATATTGCGGAAATAGGCCTTGATATTGTTGAGGTGAACCATGCCTTGTGGTGTTGCCAAAAACCCCATGCTTTTGGGATCAGATGGCGGATAGCCTTCGGCTCCCACAAGGTTGATGTTGATGAAGTGGTGCCAAGTGGCATCGGTGGTCGCCCTGCCCACGCCTGCGCGATGGCCGTCGTAGGCGCAGATGGCCCCAAAACGTTGGAATACCGTTGGCGATTTGAATCCAGCGGTATTGCCCGATGGGACGACGCTCGTGGCCACAATCTCAGGAGAAATGCGGTATGTGCCACCTGTGACGTTGGGGTACTCGACGCTATTGTCGTAGGGGTAGGTCAATGTCAGGTCCGATGGTACGATACACTCACCTTCGTGCGGGTGGTCAGGCAATACACGAATAATCCCGTTGGGGCCGCAAAGCAGGGGGTGTGGATAGAATCCTCTGCAATAGTGATGGAAGCGTGTGCGGTACAGCCGGGGCTGTATGGTCTGGGGAATATCGTCTGATTGATCGTCAAATTCTTGCGTAGCATTGTGCCCAATATGATTGGTGTCATTGCGGCGCGGGCCAGACATGCTCACCTCGTCGAGGTTAAAATCGTTGGAGGTGGAATCCCAGTAGCGCATATTGCGGATGCGTTTCACTTCATTGCCAATGCCTTTTCCCAGTGCACCATGATCCCCTGTCGCAAAGACGCCCCCACCGCCGTCCATGAACGCGCTTAGATTAACCAGTTCCTGGTTACCTAAGCGATCGGCAGGATACGTGCCAGGATTGCCAAAACGAGTCGAATAAGAGCCGAAATGGAAATATGTCTCAGCGGCAAATAGGAATACCTCGTCATACATGGTCGGGGTAAAGTGTGCGGGATTGTCAAAAACAAAACCTGTAATTCGATTCACGACGCCGGGTGTGCCGACGGCCATCTCATCATCGGTCGCGTCGTTGCGTAAGTGGGCCAGTGTGATGTCGAATTTCACGTAAAACAATCCGTCATTGATAAGGGTATCCAAAAATGTGGAAAGCCCAAAATCGTGCGTGGAAAAGTCGATGAAGCTGTCTGCCACCAGCAATATGCGCACGGTACAGCGCTTCATGATCCATGGGAAATAGAGTTCTGGATCTGCACGGAAGGCGGCACGCCTTTCCATGGTTTGCTCCAAAAGGGACTTCATCGATGGAGACTGTTGCATTAAGTCAATCATATTGAATTTATATTAGGGTGAAAAATAGATTACAAATGGATGAATGAACTTCCAGCGCTTTCGAAAAAGAACGATAGATTACCACCGATATCGCTAGCCTCATAGGTATCGTGGCATCACTCTTTGGAGTGATACGGCAGCACCTTCAGCTGAAATCATTCGCTTTTGTAGTACACATCTCATATTGTGCGCTACAATCCACGTTGAAAGGAAAAAGGACTTATTGCCATCTGCAAAAATGCATCCTGCTGTGTTGCTATATTTTCGTCTAACGCCTCATTATCAACAAGCAGAGACCCAAAATAATTGTTGCCTTGCCAAAGGGATTTTTAGAGGCGACTTGCCAAACAGATCACGGACGAAATAAAACAGATCAACAATTTTGAGGTATCATAACCCTTTCCCAATATAATTTTGCTAGACACCGCAGGTGGGTGGAAGGTGCGATTTTTACTTAAAGGTGATGTTGACAATTAATTCCAGATCGATACAGCAAAGCTGTAGCCAAGAAGTCGTTTTGGCGCAATTGCTGCGCTACCTTGATATTGGTAAATCTAGATGGTCTTGCGTCTTTTTGCAAGTCCAATTGCCGATATTTGGTAATTAATGTTATCCACATGCATGTGCAGGCAAAGGAATAGAAATGTTGATTTCTTTGACAACTTAGGGTTTGAAAATCAATACTGAGATTCCGCAAGCCATGATTCGTTACCACTTGGAATGAGATGATGGCAGTCGCGGAGAGCTGCTTGCAGCATGAGAATACGTGGCCCTATTGAATCCATTGATGGTGGGCCTCATTCTTTTCGGTGAATTTGCTTCTGCACGGGCCTGCCCGCAAATATCCCCCGCGACCGCAAGCAATATCCATATAGCTTTCACACAGAATCCTAGCGCTTTTCCCTATCTTCGCAGCATGGATTTCCTGAACCACCCCGAGACCGACCGCATCATTGCGGGCGCGTTGCAAGAAGACGTCCACGAGGGCGACCACACTACCTTGTCCTGTATCCCCGCCGATGCTGTGCAGCGGGCGCGCTGCCTCATCAAAGACGAGGGCATCGTGGCTGGGGTGGCCCTTGCCGAGCGCATCTTTCACAAGCTCGACCCGAGCATGAAATTTGAGCTACGCATCCCCGATGGTAGCCCGGTGAAATATGGGGACGAGCCTTTCCATGTGGTCGGCCACACGCAGGCGATCCTCACAGGCGAGCGCCTTGTGCTCAACTGCATGCAGCGCATGAGCGGCATCGCGACGCTCACTCGCAAGATGGCCTCGCAATTGGAGGGCTTGCACACCAAATTGCTTGATACCCGCAAGACCACGCCGCTCATCCGTCACTTGGAAAAATGGGCTGTGAAAATCGGTGGTGGTGAAAATCACCGCTTCGGACTTTACGACATGATCATGATCAAAGACAATCACCATGATTATGCAGGGGGCATCGAGGCAGCGATCCACCGCACCCACGCCTACCTCAAAGCCAAGGGCCTCGACCTCAAAATCGAAGTCGAAGCCCGTAATTTGGACGAAGTGCGCGAATGCCTGCGTGTGGGCGGCATCCACCGCATCATGCTCGACAACATGAGCGCTGACCTCATGAAAGAGGCCGTCGCCCTTATTGGCGGGAAGTATGAGACCGAAGCCTCCGGCAATATTGTGTTTGAAAACCTCCGCGAAAAAGCGCTCTCAGGCGTGGATTACTTGAGTATGGGCGCGCTCACGCACAGCGTGAGCAGCCTGGATATTTCGCTGAAGGCGGTGAAGTGAGAAAATAGATTATGCTACGACTGGCGTTTCATTGAACTTCTTGTACCAACCCAAAAACACCTTGGGCAAAAACACAAATGCAAGCAAACACTGGCAAATCACGAAATACTCGCTGGATCCAGCCCAATCGAATTGTTTGAAGGGGAATGCCAAAGCAAGCACCATGACCAAGACCAAGTTGAAGGCATAATTGAAAATGGTTTTTTCGCGTCCCATTTCGCGATCGGCTTTGAACTTCAGGAAATGGTAAAGGGGCAAAAAGCCAAACGTGAACCCCAACGATCCATAAAGGGTGAGAACGTTGGCGTACGGCCAATGCATGTTTTTGAAAATCAAGCCAACTCCAAAGATGAAGGCGGCAACAAATCCGAGAATGAACACTGACTTTTTCATAAGTGAATATTTTTGGTGAAGAATTACGAGGGTCATGGAGTGGTCGATTTCTTCCAATCCATTGGGGCTCACTTGCATATAGACTTTGTGATAGGCTTCATGGAACCCCAGTCCAGCCTCCATTTCACGCTCGATACCACAAGCGAAATGGTCCAACAGCTGGTCGCCCAAGGCGGGGTGTTGGATGCCCCGGTGCTGAATTTCCTGCTCCAGGAAATCGAGCTGCTGATCGCTGAGGCTGATCATATCGAGAATGCAAGGTCAGGAAGTGGATCAATGAAGCGACGTATGGTCGCGAAGAAGGCGATCAATTCAGAAACCTGATATATGGCCTCTGTTTTTCCGCTTTCGGTGAGGGCATAATATCGGCGCAAGCGCTTGCCGATATGTTCATCCTGCACAGTGACATGGCCATCGGCCTCGAGCTTGTGCAGGAGGGGGTAGAGCGAACCCTCCTTGAGCAGGATGCGGTCTTCACTCATCTCTTTGACTTTTTGGGCAATTTCATAACCATACATGCGGCCATGCTGCTTGAGCACCTGTAAAATCAAGGTGTTCAAAGTGCCTCTGAGTAGTTCTTTTGGATACATAGTGCAATGATACATCGATAGCCGATGCATTGCAATACGTTGCATGAAATATTTTTGTTTGAAACGGACGCTATTATCCGCCCAAAAAAACAGCGCCACACGCGGCTTGCGAATGTGGCGCTGTGCAATCCTCTGAAAATGAGCTTACAACTTCACTACCTTGCAGGTGAGTGTGCGTCCGTTGTGACGGAGGTTAAGCACATAATTTCCAGCCGCGATGCCTGAGAGGTCGAGGTCGATCAGTTGTTTTTGTTGCTGACCCGTCACTGGCAGCACGCGGAGCAACTGCCCATGCATGCTCCAGAGCTGCAACGTGATCTCATCGCCGAGCACACAAACCTTGCATTCCACCTGCACTTGCAAGCGGTCCTGGGCAGGATTTGGAGATGCGGAAAAGAGTATCTGACTGCGCAACGGCTCGTCGATTGCGACCAAGGTATCCAAAACGGTTACCGTCGTGGTGCAGGTCGAGGTATTGCCGCCTGTATCCGTCACGGTAAGCACGACCGCATTTGCCCCGATATTGGCCGACGTAAATACATCGGGCGATGCGGATTGCGTGGAGACACCACAGTTGTCCATGCTGCCGCCATCGATGTCGCTAGTTAACAATGACGCGTTGCCCTGTGCATCGAGGTAAAGCGTAAACGGCTGGCAGATCGCGACGGGGGAGATGCTGTCCACCACCAAGACGGTGGCAGCACAGGTGCTGCTGTTTCCTGCAATGTCATTTGCTGTAAGCACGACATTCTGGCTGCCGAGTCCGCTGCAATCAAAGCTGAAAACATCCAAGAAGAGGTTGCTCAATGCGCAATTGTCGGTCGATCCATTTTCGATCGCTTGTATGGTGATGGAGAAAAGGCCGTTGGCATCAAGATAGACGGTGATATTTTGGCAATTGGCCGTGGGCGCGACCGAATCCACGATTGTGATCGTGAAGCTGCATGTCGCCGTATTGTTGCTCGCGTCTGTGACCTCAAAGGTTTGCGTGGTCATTCCCAGTGTGAAAACAGATCCACTGGGCAAGCCACTGCTGATCGCGACTTGCGGGCCTGGGCAATTGTCAACCCCGACGGGCGTTGCAAAGTTCACGACGGCGTCGCATGAATTTGCAGCTGTCGAGGCTACAATATTGGAGGGGCAGGTGATGGTGGGGCTTTCTGTGTCGTTGATATTGACGGTAAACGAACAGCTTGCCGTGTTGCCGCTGGCATCTGTGGCTGTAAACGCGTTGGTGGTTGTGCCGATGGGGAATGTGGCCCCGCTGGCAAGGCCTGCGGTTTGCACGATGGTCGGCAGTGTACAGTTGTCGCCCAGCAAGGGTGATAGATAGATCAGCCCGAGTCCACATTGGTTGGGGTCGTTGGCTGCGGTCACGTTTCCGGGGCAGACGATGGTGGGTGCTTGGTTGTCGATCACTGTGATGGTAAATGCGCAGGAGGCGGTGTTGCCAGCACCGTCGGTCGCGCGGAATGTATTGGTGGTGAGCCCGGCAGGAAATGCGGAACCGCTGGCCAAGCCTGCGGTTTGTGTGGTCGTCACGCCCGTGCAATTGTCGGTGCCGACAGGCGTGGTGTAAGTCACGCTTGCCGTGCATATCCCAGGCGAAGTGTTGGCAGTCTGATTGGTGGGGCATGTGATCGCAGGCAATTGGTTGTCGATCACAGTGACGGTAAATGCACATGTGGCGGTGTTGCCAGCGCCGTCGGTGACGCGGAATATATTGGTGGTCACGCCCACTGGGTAACTCGCACCACTCGCCAAGCCAGCAGTGCGCGTGGTCGTGGGCCCTGTGCAATTGTCGGTGCCAGTGGGTGCCGTGTAAGTCACCGTCGCGGCGCAAGTGCCCACACTCGCACTCACACTGATGTTCGCGGGGCAAGTGATGGCGGGCAATGTATTATCGACCTTGTTCACGGTAAATGTGCAGGTATTGGTGCTGCCTTGCAAGGCGGTATTTTGGGCAAACATCGTCACGGTGATGGCTCCTGTACCCGATTGTGTGGATCCGATCGCAGGCGATGACTGCACAATGGTCATGGGGCCGCAGGTGCCGCCAACGGCGGTCACCAGACTGCGGTAGTCGGGCAGTGTGGCTTGGCAGCTACTGTTGAGGGGGAGGGTCTGTGTGCCTGGGCATGTGGCACTTGGTGGCGTGCAAGGCACGAGGGTGCCACGCACTTCGGCAAGGTCCCAACCCAGCTCTTCGGACCCGCCATTGAAGTCAGCATCGACGCGAACTTGTAGCGTCGATCCGCTCCCAGGAATGGAGAATGAGCGTTGCGTAAAGTTGGATACCGAAGCGATGGTCGTTTCGCCCACGTCGCCGATACCGTTGAGATTGGCGTCGATGACGAGGTCGCCGCCGCCGCCAGGATCCTTTCCTACAAATCTGCCGACGGTGCGAAACGGGCCCCCATCGATGCTCGCTTGCAGGTTTACGGAGTCAGCATTCTCCCAGCGCAAAAATCCGCCATTGGTCGTTGCAAAAAAAAGGGAAAAGGTAAGCGTCGCATACCCCGAAATATTGATGCTGCTGGAGGTCCACCTGCCTGCTGGATTCACACCACCATTGGTGACGTCTTCGGAGCCCCAGAAAAAACTCCCTTGGTAGTTGGAGAATAGCGTTGGGAGGTTGAAGCAGGTGTTGAGGGGTGTCACAGTGGATCGTTCCCAAAAGTTGCAAAGTCCATCGTTGTAATGGTTGGAGGTGTAGCGCGTCCCTTCGCCATCGGTTTCAAACCCCTCCGTGTACAAGACAACTTGGGCTTGGATGGGAATCCATGCAAGCAGCAATGTCAATACAAACAACAATTTCTTTTCCATCGTTTTCATTGGTTTTTTGAACAAGATAATTGAAGATGCAGGTCTCCACGTTGGCAATGGAGGCCCGGCATTTTACAAAACAGCATCACTCCAAGGAAATCAATCGGCATTGTGCCGATACATTCCAGAATCGATATGAAGGTATGATCAAATTCGCATGAAATCGGCAGCTTTGCAAGCTAAATTTTGGACTTGCGGGATGGTTCTCAAACGAATACTTTGTATTTTTCCGACATGAGATCACTGGCTACCTTCATTTGTTTGCTTTTGTTGTGTGTGACATCGGGGCAAGCGCAAAAACCAGGCAATATCGTTGCGCGCACGACGCTTGACTCACGCTTCGCGCCATTTTACCATGGCGTGGCTTCGGGTGACCCGATGCCCGACCGCGTGATGATCTGGACGCGCATCACGACGCAGGCCCTCGGCCCGATCGCTGTTTCCTGGGAGATGGCCACAGACACAGGTATCACCAATGTCGTGGCCTCGGGGACGACTACGACGAGCGACACGCTAGACCATACCCTCAAGGTCGATGTGACAGGTTTGCAATCTGGGACTTGGTATTATTACCGTTTCGCCTACCAAGGCCGATATTCGGTTGTCGGGCGCACCTATACCGCGCCCACTGGTGCGGGGGTGGATTCATTGCGCTTTGGCGTCGTCTCCTGCTCCAACTATGAAGACGGCTATTTCAATGCCTATGGCGCATTGGCACAGCGCAATGATCTCTATGCCATCTTCCACCTCGGTGACTACATCTACGAAGGGGGCGGCGATGGGCAGGGCGCACGCGACCACGATCCCGACCACGAGATCATTGACCTAGAAGACTACCGCATCCGCCATAGCCAACACAAACTCGACGACGACTTGCGCTGCCTGCATCAGATGTATCCTTTTATCACGGTCTGGGACGATCACGAGAGTGCCAACGATAGCTACAAAGACGGCGCAGCTAACCACGACCCCGGCAACGAAGGCCCTTGGGCCGACCGCAAATCGGCGGCGATCCAAGCCTACAAGGAGTGGATGCCGCTGCGTGACCCCGACGTCGCCAACCGCGAGCGCATCTGGCGCACATTGCACTATGGAGATTTGATGGATCTGATCATGCTCGACACACGCCTCTATGGACGTGACGAGCAGGTGACAGGGGGCAGTGTCACTGACCCTGCGCGCAACTTGATAGGCCCTGAGCAGCTC
>JANORP010000257.1:0-17745 GCA_031415375.1 Bacteroidota bacterium
TCCAGTAACACCTCCTACGTAACCACAAATTAGATATGGCGCAATGGTGAATAATACATTCTCAACAACACCGTCAAGTAGGAGGTGTATCGTGAGGCGCTAGATTTCTCCGCTACGTCTTGGTGCATTTGCTTCGGCTCCATCAGAGCCTTGCAAATCCCCCAAGACTTCGGTCGAAATGACATGGCTTTTTTTGCTACTGTCAAAGTTGCGGATAGTCATAATTAAAAATCACTGGATCATCTGTCTCGATGCCATCTACGCCGCGCTTTTTGAATTTCGCGAGGCGCTTGGTATCGTTGATGGTCCAGATATTGATTTTCTTGCCCCAGCGATGGACTTTACGTACGATCCCAGGACCTGCGCAACGATGAAAATAACAGTACCCATCGACGAAATCATACTTGCGCGGTGAGCCAAAATGGATGCCTGTGTCCATAAACAGTGGCAGGAGCGTGAGATTGGAGGTCATCAATTTTTGCAGACGGATGTTGGTATCCAGAGCATGAATTTTGCGCAAGGCATTGCCATCGAAACTGATGACCTCGGCCCAAGCTTCTGCATGTTTTTGGTGAATGAGATCGACGATGCGCTTTTCAATGCCCGGGTAATCGCCACCCGCCTTGAGTTCGATCCAGAGGCCACATTTACCATCCACAAGGTCCAAGGCCTCCTCCAGCGTTGGGATGCGCTCACCTGCATATTGTGGACCAAACCAGCTGCCAGCATCGGCTTTTCTGATCTCCGCGAAGGTCATCTCGTCGATGCGACCAATGCCATCCGTGCAACGATCGAGCGTCTCGTCGTGCGAGACCACGATCACCGAATCCATGGTCTGATGCACATCCAACTCCAAATAGTCCACGCCCGCTGCCATGCCTGCCCGCAGGGCGGCCAAGGTATTCTCGGGTGCTAGCTTGCGCCCTCCCCGATGGGCGATGGTCGCGACATCATCCTGCCCAAATATTGCGGCTGGAAAGCCAAGCAGCAATAGCAGGATGCCAATACAAAAGCGCTTTCTCAATGGTCGGTGCGTTACGCTAGGCTTTCATTTCTCAGCTCCAACAAAACGACATTTTCCACATGGCTGGTCTGTGGAAACATATCGACGGGTTGGCTGATGAGGATGTCGTATTTTGTGCTGAGGAGTGCGAGGTCGCGCGCCTGTGTGGCTGGGTTGCAGCTCACATACACGATGCGCGGGGCCGCGATCGCGAGCAATTGCATGACCACGGGCTCGTCCATGCCTGCACGGGGCGGATCTGTGATGATGACATCTGGACGCCCTTCGCGTTCCACGAATCCAGGGTTCAAGATTTCTTTCAAATTGCCAGCATAGAAGCTCAGGTGTTCGAGGCCGTTGAGTTCACAATTGAGGTAGGCATCGCGTACAGATGATTCGACATATTCCACACCGACGACCTTGTCTGCCAAGTCATTGACGTAAATACCGATGCTGCCCGCGCCGCAATAGAGGTCGTAAATTACACCCGTCTTTTCACCGACGAAATCACGCACGACGTCATAAAGCCGCTTTGCTTGGCTCGTATTGGTTTGGAAAAAACTCGTCGGGCTGATTTGGTATTTCCAAGGTCCCAAATGCTCGATGAGATAGGGTGTGCCTTTGTAAACCTGTGCCGTGAGCTCAGAATAGGAATCGTTCCACTTGAGGTTGTGTATCCACAGCAGCGAGGTGATTTGGGGAAATTTGGCCTCCAAATGTGCGAACAAGGCCTTCACAGGTCGTTCATCCTCAGAGGCTATCAAGACCAAGACCATGATCTCGCCAGTGCCTTCACTGGTGCGAAACAAAATATTGCGGAGGTAGCCTGTATGCGCCTTGATGTCGTAATAACTCATCCCCCGATCCAGCGTGAAATCTCTGATTTCATTGCGGATTTCGTTGATCCCTGGGATATGCAGATGGCATTCGTCGATGGCGATGACCTTGTCAAAAAAGCGCGCCACATGATAGCCCAATGCCCCTTCAAATTCGATGGGTTCGCCACTTTGCATGCGCTCGTGGGAAACCCACTCCTTGTTGCTAAAGGTATATTCAACCTTGTTGCGGTAATTGTAGGGCGAGGTGCAAGCCATGATCGGGCGCGATTCCTGCACATTCAAATGGCCAATGCGACGCATGGACTCGGTGACTTGGCGCTCCTTTTGCACGAGTTGTCGCTCATAGCTGAGGTTTTGCCATTTGCAGCCCCCGCATCCACCAAAGTGCTCACATACAGGCGTCACCCGATCTGGAGACGGTGTCACCATCGCCTCTATCACCCCAACAGGGACTTTCTTTTCTTTGCCTGTGACGCGCACATCGACCACATCGCCGGGCACCGCCTTTTCGACAAAGACCACAAATTCATCTTTGCGTCCGACACCCTTGCCCTCGTGCGTGCAATCGACGATGGGGACTGCCTCGACGATGAAGTTTTTATGATGGGATTTTCTGGCCATTTTTAGATTTTCTGATATTCTTTGCGTCCTAGGACAATAGAAAATTCAATTCATATTCACGCTCACATTCCAATAACTTGCGCTTGTTTCCGTTTCGCACTTTGGAGGCATTTTTTTGTTCTGAAAATCGCTTATTGGCGATGGCAACTTCCCGAAACTCGACATATTCACGCCGAAACTCGTCATAGTTCATTCTACGATAGCCTGCCTTATTCTCATTCCATGCGTTGTGGCATCGGATACTCGTTTGCAACAAATACTCAGCAAAATCTCTGCCTGCCCTCAATTGCTCATCCATGTTTGCCGCGTTGCCCGATTTCATGTTGCAAATAAAAACATGCAGTTTGAGCTGACCTTTGGATGATTGCCTGGCATGAAAAAGGACATAGTCGCACTTTGATCGCGATGGCGATTCATCAGACAAAAATATCAATGGTTCACGAACGTCATTTCCATTGGAATCGCGAACCTCTTGGTCAAATTTATATGCCAAAACATCGTGGGCATCCCTGAAATGAATCCACCTGCAAGTTTTGGACTGATCCTCCGTAAGCACGAGCAGGTTGTCTTTCACCTTGCGCCCATAAGGTGCATAGATCGTCTTCTGAATGGATTGCAGCACTTCAAAGACCATATCGCTTAGTCATGAAGTGAGAAAAAGATATCCGCCGACGAATTGTTGAGGCTATGAATCTCGTCATCAATCGTCTTCACCTCAAAACCCGTTTCGTTTACTTCGAGCGGCTTCACATCCTCGGTAAAAAGGTAAGCTCCAACCCGATTGTGGTCGAGCAATTCCTCTGCCTTGTAGCCGTATTTTGCCATCAGCTCTGCCACCTTTTCTGGATTGTGGTCGGTCTTGAGCATCATGAGATTGTTCAGCTCCCGAATGATGTAGTCGCTGTGCGTACTCATCATGATTTTGATGCCCGCGTTCATCATCCTGGCGAGTATGCGCGCCATTTTGCGCTGGTTGTCGGGGTGGAGGGTGAGCTCTGGCTCGTCGATGATGTAGAAGTCGTTGGGCTGAGCTTCGTGTCGTAGGTAGAATACAACATTTGCCAAAGCCTTTACAACTGACCCTGTTAGATGTATGCCCAAATCTTTCTGATACCCTTTTGGAACAAAGCCCACTTCGCCTGCGTCAGAAATAATCATCTTTCCGCCAAGCAATTGCATCTCAATTTCATCTGCAAGATAGGCAAGAGGGCCAATTTGCTTCTTAATCTTATCAAACTGATTTGCACGATTCAACGCATCACGAACAGGTATTGGATAGCGAGATACCGCGATATCGTTGAGATTTCGAGCGATTTTCTTTTCCTCCCTACTCATTAATATCCCTCGTGTGAAAAGCTTGTCGACCAAATTCGTTCGGCTCTGGGCAAGTTCCTTGGAAAATACATTTATGGACAATCGCTCTATTGGCTCAATAAATGTCCGTGGCAAAATGAATTTTGCAAGTACTTGCGAAAGAAACTCTGATAGGTCGAGCCATTCTGACTTCCCCAGAATAATCCTCTCCCGTTCATCATCATACCCTTCTGCTGTCAAAATCTCAATTCTCCAATTAAGCTGTCCCTCTGATGATTGTTCCCAAGCAAGTGGTCTAAGGTTCACAAGATCGTTCTTTCCCAAGACCTTAATTGTTGTCATTTTCTGAAGTACCACTTCGTCAAATTCTACTGAAAAAGATGCATCTTCAAAACTACCATTGCTGGCAGAAAAAAAATCATCAATCCCATTCTTCAACCCAGTGGCAATCTGGCGACCGATTTCACTTTGTTCACGATTGAAAAACCACTCCATCGAAAATCGATTTCGGTTGCTTTCCATTTCAGATTGCGTCGGGGCAGCGAAGTCTTCAAAATTGAAATCGCTCGTAAAGAGATCATAAACCGAATAAGCCACATAAGTCTTCCCCGTATTGTTGGGGCCACAGAGCACGATCAAGTCTTTGCTGAGATCGATCTCGGCGTGCTTGATTTTCCCGATGTTTTCCAGTGTCAATTTCATATTCAGCGGCTTTCGCGTCGCGAAGTTACGAAGAAAATGGACGCTGCGGTGCGGGTGTGCTGCTTTGCAATCACCTTCCTGCTTAGCCCAGCGCCCATCCTACAACAAGCCAGAGGCTTGAAATCGATCGGCGTGGGGCCGGAGGCCCCCGCCTCGATACGACCGCCTCGATACGCCCGCCTCAGTCGATCTCGAAATAATCGAGGTCCTTGCCGAAGGTTTCTTTGACGGAGAGGATGGCGACCATGGCGAGGCCCATGCAGATGGCGCCGACAAGGGCGGCGCTGCCGATGTTGCCGAGACTGGGTGCGAGGGCTGAGAAGCCGAGGGTGATGGGTACGACTGCTCCCCGCACGAAGTTGGGAACGGTCGTGGTGACGGTGCTGCGGATGTTGGTGCCAAATTGCTCGCTCGCGATGGTCACGAAGATGGCCCAAAAGCCGGTCGAGGTGCCGATGAGGAAACACATCACATAATACATGCTCGGGCTGATGCCTTGCGAGAAAAACAAAAACCACACCATGAGCAGGGTGCTGAGGCAGATGAAAAAGATGACGACCTTTTTGCGGCTTTTGAGGACTTGGCTCAGCAGGCCGCTCAGCAAGTCACCTGCACTCAGGCCGAGGTAGGAAAACATGACCGCAGAGCCGTTGGAGATGAGCGACTTGCCATCGGGGCCCACGAGACCGAGTTCGATGGAGAAGACGTCGCCTGAGAGGGCGACGAGGACGCCGATCATGTACCATATCGGCAGCCCGATGAGGATGCAAGCGATGTATTTGACAAGGTTTTTGCCGCTGCGGAAAAGCATGAGGAAGTCGCCACGCTTCACGGTGGCTGTTTTCATGTCTTTGAACATGCCCGATTCCAGCGTGCCTGCCCGCAGCAGCAAGAGCATGAGGCCGAGCACACCACCGATGATATAGACAATCTGCCAGTTTTGAAAGCTGTAACCGCTCAGGCCGGTCATGAAATCTGCGATGGCTTTGCCGTTGCCGCCAACCAAGGCGGCCAAGACGGCACCCAAGGCCCCAAAGGTCACGATGACCATGGTGCCATAGCCGCGCTTTTCTTTGCTCATTGTTTCGCTCACAAGCGTGATGCCCGCGCCCAATTCGCCAGCGAGCCCGATGCCCGCGATCACACGCACGATGGCATAGACGGTGATGTCGAGCGTGAATGCATTGACGACATTGGCGAGGGAATACAGGAGGATAGAGCCAAACAATACGGATTTGCGGCCTTGTTTGTCGCCCCAAATGCCCCATAACAAGCCGCCGAGCAACATGCCGGTCATCTGCATGTTGAAAAGGTAGATGCCCGTGTCTTTGATCTGGGTGGGCGACCAACCCATTTGCTGCACGGCATTGATGTACTCGAGGCTTTCCTTCTTGACGACATTAAACAGCACAAGATCGTAGATATCGACAAAGTAGCCGAGCGATGCGACGATGATGAGCATCCATTGCTGCCGCGTGCTGATCTGCGGCTTGTCCTGTATCAATGATTTCATGCTGTGAAAATGCATAAAATCTTGGTTGATAATTGAAATATAGAAATCGGAGGAATGGAAAGTTAGCAGTTAGCAGTTAGCAGTTAGCAATTAGCAGGGCGAGGTTGATCCTCCTCACTGCTAACTGCTAACTACTAACTGCTAACTACTAACTGCTAACTACTAACTACTACCTGCCAATCACTTGCTTTTCAGTACTGCGCGCATGGCTTCCATCTCGGCTTGCAGGGTTGCGATCTGCGCTTGCTGCTCCTTGACGGCGTTGAGGAGGATGTAGGTGAAGGCGGATGGATCTACGGTGAGGAATTCGCCGCTGGCATCGACCATATAGGGTGCGATGGCTTGCAGCTCCTGGGCGATCACGCCTGTATAGATGCGCCCGTTGTCGGATGTGCGGCCTAGCCCGTTGTACTGAAAGTTTACCGGGTGGATGGCATTGACGACCTTGAGGCCGTCGGTGAAGGTGGTCACATCGTGCTTCACGCGACTGTCGCTTAGGGTAGCCCAGCTGCCGCCGCCTGGCTTGTAGGCTACGCCTGCGCCGTCAAAACGGAACAGCTCTGTATTGACCGCGCAACCCGACCCTCCTGATTGGATGCTAAAGGCATCGCCAGCTTGGCAGTTGTCACTGAGGTTGAGTCGCAGCTCCGTAAAATCGGTGCCTGCGTTGTAGCGTGCCATCCAAAGGGGATCGCTGTTTTCGCTGTCGAAGGTCGCGCCTGCATTGGCACCCGAGAAGATGACTTGATTGCCATAGGATGGCAGCGTGCCTGTATTGACGGGATTGATCATGCCGACGCGCACCTGCCCATTGACTTGCAAGCGATCGGTGGGTGTGCTTGTGCCGATGCCCATGAGGCCGCCGACCGTGACTCGGGTGCGCTCGACATTGTTGGTGCGGGTCACAAAGTCTATGGCGTCGGTGGTGCCAACAAAGTTGGTGGCAGCGGTTGTATTGGCATTGCCCGTGGTCATCCAACCGAGGTTGTTGGCGGTGGTCAGGAAGCGGTTCCACGGGGTGGTGGCCAAGCTGTTGGTTTTGCGGTAGTAGAGGTCTTGGTCAAAGAAGCTCCCTGCGATTTGGAGGGCATAGTTGTTGCTATTGTTGCTGTGGCGGGTATCGATGAGGTGCCACCAAGAGCTTGCGCCCGCTGGATAATTGACGGGAACAGAGGTTTCAAAAAAGCCTGATTGCGCACCTGCATTGCCTTGCAGACCTGCATCGTTGCGGGCTTCGGTGCGCACATTGCCATCCCCGAATCCAAACGTACCTTGTGCCAAATCCAAACGATAAACAGGCGCATTGGTGCCAATGCCGACGTTGCCACTGCTGAGCACGCGCATTCTCTCGGTGTTGGTGGTGCGGATCACAAGATCGACAGCGTCGGTGGTGCCGATAAAATTGGTGGATGCGGCAGTGCCTGCATTGCCCAAGAGCGCCCAGTCAAGCCCATTTTGCCAAGCTGGGCCACCCGCGGTCTGTGTGAGGACTTGCCCCGTCGTGCCTGGCGCGACGATGGTCAATGTGCCAGCGGCGTCTGCGCCAGCGATGCGCGTGCCCACGCCCGCGAGCAGGCTCACGCGTACATTGCCAATGACATGGAGCTTTTCGAGGGGCGCGGCAGTGCCGATGCCAACATTTTGCGCCATCAATCCACCGTATATCGCCATCAACAATAGCCCAAAGAATACGTTTCTTGCTTTCATAGACAATACTATTCCGAAATAATCTACTATTTTCTCCAATTGACGGGATTTTGAGCCCCGCATTGCCAACGAGGCAATTAACAAACAATTTTGACCAACTCCACATGATATGGCATGAAAAAATGATTGCTACGGCCTGGTACAAACGCTTGCCCAGGACCCAGCAATAGCGCGCATAGCTGCGGTGCGGGTCTGCTGCTGTCGCAGCAGGGAGGCTTGGCTGTACCGTTGGGGGGTCATGGGTGGCGTTGTGGCTAGTTGATCCATACGGAGTATCTGCGGAGTATGTGCGGTGTTTATGCGGTCAAAGTGCGGTATTGGCCTATATCTGGTCTAGACCCAGCCTAGACTCAGCCTAGCTTCGGCTGAGGCCTGCCCCAAGGATGGGGGATGTCGTCTTGGTCTTGAACTGCGATACAATTGGGGCCTGGGCTACAGTGGCGATAAGCGCTTTTAACCATGGCCAGCATCACGATCGAATCCGTGCTAGGGATACGGATATGGCTCGGCGTCTATTTGGCCGAGCCTGGCGCTTGCAGGGGCTATGATCTTGCTTAATTGCGTGGTAGCGGGTCAAAGCCTGTGAAATGGAAGCGAATATTCTTGGGGAATGCCTTATTTTTGCCCCCATGAAAGCAGCAATTGTTCGTCTGTACGTCGCTATTACTTGTTTCCTGTTGGTCGCCGCCTACAGCTATGGCCAGCAATTTACGCATGCCGACTCCCTGCGCGGCGCTTTGCGGCCGGCGCGCACCTGCTACGACGTGACGTTTTACGACCTGGGTGTCAAGGTCGATCCTGCCACGCAAAAGATTGCTGGCACCAATGGCATTCATTTTTTGGCGCTCCAAGATTTCAACCGCCTCCAGATCGATCTCTTCGACAACATGCAGATCGACGCAGTCACTTACCAAGGTCAGCCCCTTGCATTTAACCGTGACGCCCATGCGGTATTTGTAGATTTCCCCACCACTGTGCAGGCGCAGACGCGCGGCGTCTTTGAAGTAGCCTTTTCTGGCACGCCGATCGCTGCAGCCAATGCGCCTTGGGACGGCGGATTTGTCTGGAAAAAAGATGGGGCAGGCAAGCCTTATGTAGGCGTGGCCTGCGAGGGCACGGGTGCCAGCCTGTGGTGGCCTTGCAAAGACTACCTAGGCGATGAGCCTGACTCGATGCGCATCACTGTCACGGCACCTGCAGGTCTCATGGCGGTCGCCAACGGGCAATTGCGCAGCGTCAAAGACCTCGATGCCCAGTGGACGCAAAGCGAGTGGTTTGTGAGCTACCCGATCAACAATTACAATGTGACCGTGAACATCGCCGACTATGTACACTTTGCCGACACGTTTCAGAATGCCTCGGGGACGCATGACCTTGACTATTACGTCTTGCGGGCCAATGAAAAAAAGGCCAAGGTGCAATTCGCGCAGGTAAAGCCAATGATGCGTGCATATGAGAAACATTTTGGCGAGTATCCCTTCTGGCGCGATGGCTATGCCTTGGTGGAGACCTCCTACCTGGGCATGGAGCACCAAGGCGCGATCGCCTACGGCAACAATTATCAGCCCGGTTACTTGGGCATGGATCCCCTCAACCTCAAGTTTGATTACATCATCATCCATGAAACGGGCCATGAGTGGTGGGGCAATAGCGTGAGCTGCAAGGACCACGCCGAGCTATGGATCCATGAGGGCTTTTGCACCTATAGCGAGGCGGTATATGTGGAGGAACTTTGGGACAAGGAAACAGCGTCACGCTATCTGATGAACCAACGCAGCAATATCTTGAATGCCTCGGCCATCGTGGGGCCACTCGATGTGAACTTCAACGATTGGTCGGGTTCAGACATGTATTACAAAGGTGCATGGATGCTGCACACCCTCCGCAACCAAGTCAATGACGATGCGCTTTGGTGGCAGACGATCTATGATTTCGCGACGGCATTCAGGCTCAAGAATACCGACACCAAAGAGGTCATCGCCTGGTTTAGCAACAAGCTTGGCAAGGACTATGGCTGGCTCATGCGGGAATACCTTTACCACGCAAAGGCGCCTGTCTTGGTCTATATGGCCAAGCCAAAAGGCAGCAAAACCCAACTCAAATACAAGTGGGAAGCTGGCGAAAGCGATTTCCATCTCAGCATCCCCGTGAAACTCGACAACGGGGAAAAGCAAATGCTCACGCCTACGACGAGTTGGCAAAAGATCACCTTGCCGATCAGCGACAAGGTGCAGTTTGATGGGACGACGTGGTATGGGAAGCTGCGGAATATGAAGCGGAATTAGCAGAATTCGTAGAATTTATAGTTTTGGTGAATTCTGGAGCTGGGTGGATTCTGGGTTTGGGTGGATTTTGGAGCGGGATGGATTGTGAAAATTTCAAAGTTTTTGCGAATTGTGGGTCACCGATGTAAGAAATTGGGGCAATCCTTTGCTCCTGTATCGATACAGTTGCGGGCTTCACTGCCGAATAGGTCTATTTTGGTGGGTTAGATGATGTTTGGAATTGTAGCTTTTGCTAGACAACTCTGCGCTTTAAGTGCGCGTAAACGGAGGTATGAAAGCACAACATGATATGTCCAACTTGCTCATTACTTCCAGCGGTCTGCTGGTTCTGCTGGCCGATCGTGATTTTGAAATTATGGGGGTCCGTGAAAACTCGGGCGACCTGACCTTCAAAGTGCGAACATAACTTGGTCGAATGTCCCAGTGATTGATTTGAAAATACCGTTCATGTATAAAACGAAATCCGCCCCGTAAGGCGGATTTCTTGTTTTCACAGCGGGAGGAAGTGCGTCCAAACTTTAATTTACATGCTTCACGGTTCCTGAACCTGTGGTTTGGGAATCGACGGTGGCAGTACCTTTATAGAAGACGTCGCCTGCGCCTGTGATCACGATGTTGAGGTGATTGCTCACCTGCAATTCGCAAAATCCTGAACCAGAGATGTTCACGTCGGCGGTTTCGGAGACCAAATCAAATGCATGAATGTTGCCTGAGCCAGTGATTTCAATGTCCTCATGGCTGCAAGTGCCGCGCACATCGATGTTACCGCTGCCTGTGATGCTCGCCTCCACGCGGTTGGCGGTGGTCCCGAGGTCAATGTCACCACTGCCTGTCACGCTCATCTTCACGACGTCGGCGTCAGCATCTAAATCAATGTTGCCAGAGCCAGTGATGGCGACGTCGAGGCTGCTAGTATTGGGGAATTGGTCGAGTCCGGTGATGTTGCCACTGCCGGTGATCTTGACTTCGGTGAGGCTCGGCAGCCAGATTTCGATTTCTAGCTTGCCCGATTTGAAGACGCATTGGTCATATTCAATGATCCAGGTACCGCTTTTGATGTTGCGCTCGATGTTGTCGATGATGTTTTGATGCCCTGTGATCTTTACCTGCCGCACGCTGTCTCTGTGCAAGGTTACGTTTCCATCGATGGCAAGTTCGATACCATCAAAATCGGCCATCGAGATGGTTTCTGTAACCTTGTCTCCTTTGGGACGCATGCAAAAGTGGCCGCCTTGGCAACCTGCAAATGTGAACATTGCGAGCAACAAAACGAGGGCTGTACTGTGGAGTTTCATATTACTGTATTCTTTTTTATTGGGAACAAACATATTCGGAGTTTCTATTTGGTGCTATGACAACTGGGATGATTTTTACCCTTATTGAGGTGTGATTTTTTTTTAATCTCAGCTCTAGAATAAAATCATTTGAGTGTGTAACAATCTGGGGGAGACGAATGAATCGATTCTGAACCCGCTTTGCACTGCACCCTCCCCGTTTCACGCCGCGCCCTCGTGAAACGGGGAGGACGCAGTGCAAAGCGGGAGGGCTATCGACCATTTGCCTCCGGCACAAACAGGCCAATATCAACGACTATGAGCTACAATCGTCGGTAGCAAACGCCTGTCCCGCAGAAGGCGGGGGTCGATAGTTTCAAGCTCACCTCATCTTGAACTGAGGTATTTTGGGGGTTGAGCGCAGTACGAGTCGGCTTTGCTCGTTTGCCGGAGGCAAAGGGTCGATGGTCCTTCGGCCGGAGGCCTCGGACTGTTGAGGAAGGCCGCTACCTTCCCCAACATGAACCAATCAGATATTTTTGGGCCATTCCTGCGGAATTTGCAAAGGATTCAAGCTCGCCTCATGTTGAACTGAGGTTTTTTGGGGTTGAGCGCAGTACGAGTCGGCTTTGCTCGTTTGCCGGAGGCAAAGGGTCGATGGTCCTTCGGCCGGAGGCCTCGGACTCGGACTCGCTTTTGCGGTTGGTTGTTAGCGCTTCTTTTCAGGTTTGGGTTGCCGAGTGGGTTTGGGTTCTCCTCGGGGTAGGCGCGGTTCCTTGATGGATTCGCGATCGGATTCCTTGGTTGCTTCCTTGCCTGCTTCCTTGTCTGCCTTTGCGTCGCTGCCCAATTGGATGCGGAGGCCGCCTTGGTAGCCGATCCAGCCTTGGACACGTGTGTTGTTGCCGTCTTGCCGCCAAAGTGCATTTTGCCCGAGTTCAGATTTGAACTCGCCTATGCTGTTGTGGGGCTGGGTGACGTGTAGGTTATGGGCGACGCCTCCATACAATTCTAGGTGCTTACCGAGGGACAAACCTAGGCTGAGCCTGGCGGGGACAAGAAGATTGAGTGCTCCAAGCCCTAGTCCCTGCTCGACGACATTGTTGGCGGCGGCTTCCAAACTCAGGGTCAGGGGTCCCAGTTTTTGCATGGTGCCAAAGCCTGCACCGTAGATAGCGGCAAAGTGCGTGGGGCCAAAACGATAGCCGACATTCAAGATGTTGTAAAATCTGCGGGTGCCCGCTTTGTAGCTGAGATTGGCTTGGGCGACGTCGTTGTAGGACAAATCGATGACTTTGTAGCCATGCTTGATGGCATTGAGCAGGCCAATACAAACGCCTTCCATGGTGTCTGCGACGTTGATGAGTCCGATTTGAAAGCCTTTCACGGTGTGGGCTTTGTTGACAATGCCTGCGATTTGGAAGCCTTTGACTTCGCCTTTGGCAACGTTGGCGATGCCGCCGATCTGGAAGCCACCCACATCGCCTTTGGCATAGTTCACGATCCCACTTATTTGGAATCCGCCGACCTTGCTGGCTGTGTAATTGGCAAGGCCCCCGATCTGGCAGCCGCCGACCCCCATTCCGGCGTGGTTGTACAATCCGCCGATCTGGAAACCACCGATGGTGCCCTTGGCATAATTGGCGATGCCGCTGATCTGCACATGGCTCACGTCGCCCGGAGAATAATTGGCGATGCCCGCGATTTGCATTCCTTTGACGGAGTGGGGTGTGTGGTTGTAGATGCCCGCGATCTGTAGGCCCGTGACTGTGCCTTCGACATGGTTCATAATCCCGCCGACTTGCAAGCCAGAGACGTCGCCGTGCACATGGTTCAAAATGCCACCGACTTGTAGGCCATGCAGACTGCCGCGCACATGGTTCATGATGCCGCCGGCCTGTAGCCCGTGTACATTGCCGCCCACGACATCAGCCAAGCCGGCGATCTGCAAGCCACGCACATTTTCGCGGTCAATGTTCACCAATCCACCGATTTCCACACCATTGACGCCATTGGAATAACCAGCAAGAATGTTGAGGGAAAAGTTATTTTCCATGGCACCACTCAGATTGCGGTTGGTCCCAAAGTGCGGTACAAAAGAAATCTGAAATGGAAATTTGTGCAGCATGCCGACCACATTGTCTGTGAGCATCAATCGATCTTGGCCCACCAACCATTCTGCCAAGGGCAGCTGATCCAAGTTGCGATCTTCCAGCAAATCAGGCTCACGGCTTGCAAGTGGCTGATTGGCATAGGGATAGGGTCGCAGACCGACGGTGAGTTTGCTCACGCGACTGGGATCGATCACGATAAGGGTATCAAAATACCCACGCCGACTGATGTTGAGTTCGGCTTGGTGCTGCTGCCCTGGCAATGTGAGTGCATAGTGTCCTTGGGGATCTGAGAGGGCATTGAGGCGGCTCGCGTTGTCATAGACCGTTGCAAAGCGAATTTTTTCCCCTGTATTGGCATCGATGAGGAATCCCTCCAAGTGAAAGGCCGAGGGTGCCTCGGGGATCAATGGCTCATTGGCTCGGCGAATCACCACATGGTTGCCGACAGGCTTGCAGCTATAGTGCGGGCCGAGCAATTGCTCGGTGACTTTGCGCACCGTCGCCTCCTGGACATGGACGGTCACGAGGCTGTCTGCGGGCAACAAGTCTGTGCGGTAGGAAAAGGTGAATTGTCCTTTTTTCCCAACTCGATCCAATGCATCGTCGAGCCGTTTGTGATCGAGGTCGATGCTGATGTGGCGATTGAGGGGATTGGGCTGGGCGTGGGCCAGCGACAAAATCAGGAGTAGGAACAGTGTGAGGGAGGAGAAAAGGCGCCTTGGCGCCTTACTCACAAGGCTCACCATCGAGTTGGTAAACATTTCCATTGTGTGTGACTTTTAGGTCAAATGTCTCTGCGATCACCGTGATCACCGAGTCAATGGAAGGCCGCCTGAAACTAGTGCTCAAGTGACAGCTGGCCAAGGCGGGATTGCCGAGGGTGATGCTGTCGCTAAAGACGGCATTGAGCTGGTCCACGACACGCTCCATGGAGGCGTCGCGAAATACCAGATTGCCCGTGCGCCAAAATTGGTCGTTTTCGACTTCGCCCAGCTCCTGCTGCATCGCCTTGCGCTTGCCATCGTAGCTCGCCGCCATTCCCGCCGTGAGCAAAAGCTTGGCGCGTGGCTGCGGAGTCAGGCTGTCGTGTTGCGTCAACTCGACCTTGCCTGTCTGCACAGCCACGCGCACCTGCTCGCCGCTGGTGGAGAGGTTGAAACTCGTGCCGAGCACCCTCACATCGGCCGCGCCGGCCAAGATGCGAAATGGATGGGCTGCATCGTGTGCCACCTCAAAAAAGGCTTCACCTTCGAGCGAAACTACGCGCTCACCCGCTGCAAATTGTGCGGGATAGACGAGTCTGCTGTGGGCGTTGAGGTGCACGATGGTGCCATCGGGGAGGGTGTCGGTGAGCGCCGTCGCGCCTGTGGAGAATGCTAGCAGCTCGCTGCCGGGTTGTTGCCTGAGCTGATTCAGGTAAAAAACCATGCCTATGCTGAGGGCGACCGCGAGCATAGCTGCGATGCGCCACCACCATTGCCGCGCCGAGGTGGCCTTGGGCAGCGGTGCCAGAGACGGGGCTGCTGTGGGTTCCTCTCCTGCGGCATGGGCTGCCTGAGCAGATGCCTGCGCTTGCATGCGCATGCTCACCTTGCTCCACGCGATGTCTTCGCGGGCTTGTGCCTGCGGATCGGGGGCGGGGGCATGGTGCCAGATTTCCTTGAGCGCCTCAAGCGTCGTCTGGTTTTCGGGCGCAGCGGCTAGCCAATCTTGCACACGCGCGGTCTCCTCGGGGTTGCACTCCCCGGCCAAAAACCTGCCTAGCAGGTCAAAAATTGCGCTATCGTCGATCGGACCTTCCATTGTATCTACTGTTGAGACAACTCAGTGGCCCGATACCCGTATCGGTGTTGCATATTTTTCATAAAATAGATTCCTCCAGCAAAAGCGTAAGTAATATGAGCGGCAGGTAATCACCCAATGCTTGCCGCAAGAGCTTGAGTGCCTTGCCGATCTGCACCTCGACTGTGCGGGGCGAGAGGGCAAGCTGGTCTGCGATCTCTTGGTATTTTAAGCCTTCGAAGCGGCTCATCTTAAAAATCTCGCCACAGCGATCAGGCAAGGCGTCGATCGCCAGGCCGATGCGTGCCTGCAATTCTGCGGCCTGCAAGGCGGCCTGCGGATCCTCTGCAAACTCGGGTGCCAATGCGAGGCTATGCTCTTGGTGCCTGGCCCTGACTTTGAGGTGCTTCAGATGATTGAGACAACTGTTGCGCACCGCAGCAAAGAGGTAGCTGCGCAAAGACTGGGTAGGAGTGAGCTCGGCACGTTTTTCCCAGAGGTTCAAAAACAAGTCCTGGACCAGCTCTTCGGCGGCGTCAGGATCGGCAACAAATTTGCGAGAAAAAGCACATAGGGGCGTGTAATGGGCACGAAAGACCGCTTCGAAGGTGTGTTCATCCCCCGAGCTGATAAGGTCCAGACTTAGTCGATCACTTTGGTCCATGCAGGTGCAAGCTGCCGCAAACATAAGCAATTGTAGATTGGGTTGGTGTAGGACAAATTTAGCGGAGGGGGAGGTTGGAGATTTGTAGGTCGCGGTTAGGAGGTAGCAGTTAGCAGGTAGCAGTTAGGAGTTAGGAGTGGTGTTAGGGTTCGATTTGCGGTTTCATCCCATCAGGGCCATGTTTGGCTTTGCCTGTCCCGTATCGGAGATCGGGGCGCTTCGGTGTTTATCACGTCGGGGCGGCCTTTGGGGTTTCACCCCTTTGGAGCCGCGTTTTGAGGGGGGCATCGCACATCCGTGCGTAGGGCCGATCCCTTACGGTGGCGATAGACCGATGCTGTATCCATTTTATTTACCAAAAAAGTACACTTATTATTGACATACATGAACTTATTAGATAGTTTCGTGCTATAAATTGTAAACAATGGGAATGAAAGCGGATGTGGATTACAAATTTAGGATCAGTTGCAGGATGCATTATGATGCGAAACCCAGTATGAGGGAATTTGAATTTCAGTATAAAAGTCTGCGGCAGGCGCGCAAAAACTACAAAGCGATCCTCCTGGATCTGTACCGAAAAAAGGGACTGATCGCTTTCGACATTTGCCTCAATCGTTGCCGAGATCCAAAATGGAAAACGGCGATTTTCGAGGAAATGGTGCCTTGAATACGTGGTCATAATTTATATGTCTGTGGCCCATTGGGCTTGCGGCATATCGAGAAATGGTGATATTTGCATCATTGTATGCAATCACAGCTGATCAACAAAGCGGTCAAGGACCTGCTGGACAAACTTGTCTTGGACCTGGCAGGTTACCGCTGGGATTCGTTTTGTTCCTTTTCAGATGGTAAGGGCATGACGGTGATCGAGCTAAATGTCTGGCGCAAAGACGGTCAAGAGGCCGCTGGCAGCATCGCTTATCAGCTGGAAACAGGTGATGTTTTGCGTTTCCACTATCCGCCAATCGGTCAAAATGCAGCAGAACCTATCGTGGATTTCTTGCTGGACATGTACAACCTGGAGCGCGACATGTGTCAGGCAAACTTGACGCTGCTTTGAAGGTGCGACCACCGATCAAGGCTCCCACAATTGATGACCTTAGATTTTCTTGATTTTGGAAAACAATTTGCAATCATCATTGGTTAGGTCATTATTGCAAAAGATAGCATTGCTATCATTTTATTAAGTATAATTGCACCATGGCTGAAAACAATTATTCGAATCCTTCTAAGCTGAGTCCCTTGAAGCGGTTTGCAAGGCTCGTTTCTACAGAGCGCAAGGACATTACCAACATCTACGTTTTCGCGATCATCGCAGGTCTCATCAGTTTGTCACTTCCGCTGGGGATCCAAGCGATCTTCAATTTTGTAAGTGGCGGCGCGGTGACAACCTCGTGGGTGGTACTTGTGATCGTGGTGATCTTGGGGGTCTTGGGCAATGGTCTGCTTCAAATCCTACAGCTCTCGATCACTGAGCGACTCCAGCAAAGGATTTTCACCCACAGTGCGATCGAATTTTCTTACCGCATACCGCGCATGCGCGTCGAGGCGCTACGAGGACAATTTGCCCCTGAACTTGTCAATCGTTTTTTTGACACGCTAACGGTCCAAAAGGGATTCAGCAAGATCCTGATGGATTTTAGTACGTCTTCTTTGCAAATCATATTCTCCTTGGTCTTGCTGTCTTTTTACCATCCCTTTTTCATCCTTTTCAGCCTGGCCTTGCTCGCCTTGTTGCTATTTGTGATGTGGATCGCAGGCCCCTACGGGTTGCGCACCTCGCTCGAGGAGTCCAAATACAAATACAAAGTCGTCTTTTGGCTGGAGGAAATGGCCCGCACGATGGAGACCTTCAAACTTGCTGGTTCCACGCAATTGCCAATGGACAAAACCGACGCCCTAGTGGGCAGTTACCTGAGTGCCCGCA
>JANORP010000258.1:0-27466 GCA_031415375.1 Bacteroidota bacterium
CATTGGGTTGTTTGACGGCTGCACCTGTATGCCGCCGTCGGAGGGCCAAACCTCCATCTTGACCACAGTTTTCAAAGAACCTTGTTTCACGTTCTTCTTTTCAGGACACACATCCCGATAAGCTTGTTGAAATTTGATTCCGTAGGTCGTTCAGAATCCATATCTTGTTAGCCACTTCGGCAGCGGCAAATGGTCGATAGCCCTGCCGCAGGCTCCCACAAATGGTTACACACTCAAATGAATTCGCCTTCGTCGCAGGAACCCTAAGTCCCGAGCGACGTACAATTGATCAAAGAAATACGATGGACGCAGCGACTTCTGCACTTTGGCAAAACATCCTCTACTTCGAACTCGACGATCCCGATTCAGACTTTGCTTTCAGTGACCGATTGGCACGGGAAAATGGATGGGAACTGGATTTTGCAATACGCGCGATCCATGAATACAAACGATTTATGCTGCTGATCTGCATGGCCAGCCATCCGCTCACGCCATCAGACGAAGTCGATCAAGTCTGGCATTTGCACCTGCTTTACACCCGCTCCTATTGGGACGAATTTTGCGCAGAGATTTTGGGTAGAAAAATCCACCATGGCCCCACCAAAGGCGGTGCGGCAGAGCGCAATAAATTCGGCGATTGGTACAACAAAACTTTGGCTTTGTACGGAGACATTTTCGGGCATGAAGCGCCCGTCGATATTTGGCCACCCTCCGAAAAACGCTTTGGTGACATTGATTTCAGGCGCGTGAACGTGCGCCGCAATTGGATTCTTCAAAAACCTTCTTTCTTATGATGAAAACAAATACTATTCAAGCATTTAACCCAGCATTGTCATTGCTCATCCTTGAGGGCGTTTATGCCAAACAGGGAGATTTATTGCGCATGACATTTTTTGACTTGCTCCACCGCAACATCCTAGACGTCAGCAAAAAACCGTATGAAGTTCGCAAAGGCGGTGATATACGCACGATGCACTACGTGAGCCTCACAGATTTCGGCAGACATTATACTCCAGAGCGTCACGAAGCCCCATTTTTCAAACTCTTTACCAGCAGTTACTACCTCACATTCTTATTTCAGCATGTTATAAAAGTAGCTCGGCAGCGCGCAGGAACCACCTCGCAATACCGTGACAAAATCTTCCTGCTGCCTGATGCCAAGCCCCTCTATTCACAAAATTTATGGCAGCGCATCTTTGGTGGATTCAGCCTCACGGCCGCTGGCGAAGGTGCGCGCACGATGCTGGAACAAGCAATCTCAGAGGTCTCACAAACTGTCTCTAGCGCGCCCGATGAGCTTGGTATTACCCGCGAAATATTGATCAATCTCGGCGCACATGCCCTCTTGATCGACACACTCAATTTTGAACAATTGGACGTAACGGATCCCTTGTATGCGAGATCGCAGCACAAATTTGATGGCGATCACAGCAGTGGAAATGGCTGCAGTGGTGGCGTGGAATACTGGTCTTCCTTGACCGGGGCATTTGACCATGGCGGACATGGAGGGGATGGCCATGGTGGGGACAGCGGCGGTGACAGTGGTTGCGGCGGCGGCGACAGTGGTTGCGGTGGCGGATGCAGTGGTTGCGGCGGCGGATGCGGTGGTTGTGGGAGCTGATTTCCAGCATTTGACCGCCCGAAATTTCCCACCCTTAAACCGTGCCCACCGATTGCTCCAAATTGGCCACAGAAGCAGCCATTATTTTGATCCATCCGAAGCCAGATCCAGCAATATTCGTGGAGACTCAGCGCAAACTGTGAAATCTGTACCGACTCGACCTGCCCTGCCCCCAAGCGGGTAAGGCAGCCGAAAATTGAGCCAAGCACTTGCGCCAACAAGCAAGCCTCTGAAATTGAGCCGCACAGACCAAAACATGCAACTCAAGATTGAATCAATTTCACCATCAGCACAATTTCAGAACAATTGCCACTCAATTACCGTTGGTTTCCAGCCAATGGATTCACAGCCAACAAGGACAGTTTTCCCAAAATAGCTAGAACCTAGCAAACCTGCCTACCAAGAAATCTATCAAGCCCCAAGACATTTCAATCTGCCTTCAAGACCTTGACCACATGCTGCACGCCATCGACCCGCAGCCGCACAAAATAGATGCCTGCTTGCAAGTCATTCCCAGCTTCAAAACGGTGCTTGCCGCTGCGCAATGCGCCTGCAAAAACCATCTCCACGCGCTTGCCCATGACATCGAAGACGTCCATGGTCACCTCGGCATCCGCAGGCAGCGTGAGGCCGATGCGTGTTGTATTCCCAAACGGATTGGGTATCGCCGCAAACCCGAAATCCACCCCAATACGAGGGATACCGACGGTAGGATCCATTAGCTCCAGCCAATAATGATGCAATTGGAAGTCGAGACTGTCACGCACAGGCACCTGGGCACTGAGCGTGAGCAGCGGCACATTGCTGGTGCTCACCAGTGGCCGGTCGGGTACTATCTCGTAGTCGCCAAGCGGGATGTTGCCAAAAGAGAAATAGCCCGCAGCATTGGTCGTGCGGTACCCGAGCACCTCTCCAGTGGAGGCATTGCGCAAATACACCAGCAAGTTGGGGACGGGGTCGCCGACAGCACTCATCTTGTTGGCACCTTGCGAGATCAAGCCGCCGATGAAGCCGGGGCCGCCTGGATTCACACCTGCCAGTGTCGAGAAATCATGCTGGAAGGGTGCCTGCAAGACACCCGTAAACGCCATGGCATTGTTCCAAAACAAAGTCGTGTCGGCATAGGTCGGCATTTGCGTCGGGTAGTCAAATGCACTCGGCGCCGCCTTCAGAAATACCAAAGTATCGACCACATTGCAAAAGAAATAATAACCGACGCTGTCGGTCCAAGTGGAGTCCACAGCCCAAAGGGCCTGCAAGGTGGTGTCGTGCTGGATGAGCAAGATTTTCTGATTTTGCAGCGGGGCACCCGTGCTCGTGGTCACGACGCCATAGATGTCTGGCTCCACCCAGTATAGACGGGTCGTATCGTAGTAGTTGCAGCCATTGGCGGCTGAAACTGTGACACCATACGCACCGCCGATAAAGACCGGCAATTCCTGGGTCGTGGCCCCTGTATTCCAGAGGTAGCTGTTCCAGCTACCCGCGTCCAAGGTGTCGTAGAGACTGCCCGTGCAGGGTGCTACAAAGTGTATCCCTGTGAGGAAGCTCTGGTAACTCGGCGTCTGGCCAACCGCGACCACGCCTGAAACGGTGTCGGTCATCGTTCCATTGCTCACGATCACCTGCCAGGCATAGTTGCCGGGGGCGGCATAAGCATGCGTCGGGTTTTGCAAGCTGCTGCTTAAGCCACCCGCGCCCGACCAGGCGTAAGTGATCACACCTTGCATGCAAGTGCCAGCCGTGAAGTTGGCCACGGGACAGGAATTGGAACTCGCCGATGCGGTTGCACCTAGGCATTGGCCCACATGCACGACGACGACCTTCTCACCAAAGCCATAGATGGGACAAAAGCTGTCTTGCACCCTGAATTTGAACAGATAAGTGCCATTGGTGGATGGCGTCCAGCAAAAGCGGCCCGTAGGTGCGATTGCGCTGGTGCCTACCACTGTGTCGGGGACAAAGCCATTGGCATCGACAAATGTGGCGGAGGTGGCATTGGACGTCCACCAGAGCCGCAATCCTTGACTTGGATCGACATCGGCGGTGCCCAAGTCAAAACAAAACGGACCAGGCGTGGGCAAATAGACGTCGTTGCCGACAGCCGTAGCGCCACCCGTGAGGTTGGTGATCGGTGCGAATGTGGGATTCTGGTTGTTGCCACAGTTGAGGATCACGACTTGAATGTCGCGCTGGGTATTGCCTATGATATTGCCATTGCGGTACTCGGCGACATTCACACACAAGACGCCGACCTCGACATTGCCGGGATTGGCGTCGAGATGCAAAATGCCGGTCTGCGGGTCGAGCGTCACGTTCCAGCTGGGCCCGAGTGGAGCGGCCTGAGAATAGCCTACATTGTAGGTGACAGGGCTGTTTTGTGCTTGGTAACAGGTCCCCATTGAGAACACGAGGGAGTCATTGTCGATGTCGATGGCACCTTGGTGTACATCATAATCCAGCCCTTGGCAGGCATAAAACAAGGGCAGATTGGTGTAAATGGGGCTGCTGTTGCAGCTGCCCAATGCGGTATTGAGCGTCGTGCCACTCGTCGCCATGCCTTGGCTGCCCCCGTTTGCGAGCGAGGTAATTGACGGATTGCGGCAGCAGTCAGACCATACCAAAGTATATACACAGGGCGTGCCCGTGCAAATGTCATAGTCGCGGTACCAAGACAGCTCCTCGACCCCATCCAATGGCGAACCTGGGACGGTGCAGGAGGTCGCTGAGCTTGGGCAAATCGGCGTGACTTCGGCATTCGACTGGGCAGACCAGCCGCCCAGTGCATTGGGGGGCGTGCAACCGGGAGGCGCATTCCAAACGATCGTATTGGTGATGCCGCTGGCACCTGTGCAATTGCGGTAGGCGCTCAGGTGAACCCGCGTCGTGCAGGCACTTTGGCAGCTGTAGGTGATCTGGACACCCATCTCGTGGCTCGCCAAGAGCGGCTGGCACATCAAGCATAGTGCGATCAAACAAAGTAGTGTTGTAAATGTACTTTTCATAGGGTAAGTCATCGTCTCAATTAGCTGTAAGTTAGGCGTTTTAGGAATGGATTGCAAGACTTTTGCCAACGGTGAAAATTGGTTGATGAGCGGTTTGCAGCGTAGGACATCAACTAGTCCCTTGCCGAAAATACTGCCTACACGCGGCGCATCTGCCTTTCGTGATCAACCCCAGGCACCGCTCATCATGCATCAGCAATATTTTTTCAATTGCGACTATCTTTGTGCCATGATGCTTGTGAAAATGCCAGGTTGGGTGCAGGCGCTGTGGCCGGGGCTGCTATGGCGCAAGCCGCGCAATGAGAAAGTGCTATACCTCACCTTTGACGACGGGCCATCGCCAGGTGTGACCGACGCAGTCTTGGCGCAACTCACTGCCTACAATGCCAAGGCCACATTTTTCTGCATTGGCGACAAAGTGCAGCAGTTTCCCGAGACCCTGCGCAAGGTGCAAGCTGCCGGGCACACGATCGGCAACCATACCTACAACCACCTCAACCGCTGGAAAACCCCGCTCACGACCTACCTCGCCAACACCGCTCAGGCACAAGCCGCCATCGCAGCTGTCACGGGAGAGCAGCCGCGATTCTTCAGGCCACCTTATGGCAAGATCGGCCCCGGTACCGCGCGCAAACTTGGGGCACACTATCGAGTGGTGATGTGGGACGTCGTGGCTGGCGATTGGAACAAGGCTTGGTCGGTGGAACGCGTCACGCAAAATGTGCTGCGTTATGCCAGGGCAGGCTCCATCGTCGTCTTCCACGATTCTGAAAAGGCAGCCGACCGCATGCTACCGACATTGGCAGTCACCTTGGCGCATTTTGCAAACTTGGGCTATCGGTTTGAGGCGCTTTGAAAGGCGTCGCGGTTCATTGCCCTACCACAAATTTCAGCGCCCCGCAGGTCGATTTGTCTGAACTCAAGCTCAGGTTGCGCTCCTGCGTTCCATCAAAAAACGTGATGGCAGCGGTATTCGGCGGATACTGGCCTTCATTCTCGGCATAGAGGATGAGTTGGTTGTCTGCACCAACCACGACTTCCAGTACCAGTTCCTTCTTGGTTTTGCTGATCGTGTACTTTTGCAGCAGCCATTGGCCGTTGTATTGCAGGGAAATGATGTCGCCATCGACCTTGTCGCCATCCCAGACAAAAACTTTGAAGGTCTTGGTCGGCACGGTGATCTCCTTGCGGTGTGTAATCTTGCGACCTTGCACGATCCCAAAATCCCCCTTGGCCTCGACGGGCCTCACAGGTACGATCATGGGATCTGCCGTTGCATTTTTGGGCTGCGGATTGAGCTTCTCCAAGGTCATGGTGCCAGGCAAACAAGGGAAATCATCCATGTAGCCCTCCCAAGGCCCTTCCAAGCGCCGAAATTCCCCGACTTGCCGCAGCGTCAATTCCCCGCGCTTGAGGCACCATCCCATGTCTGCCTGCTGCCGACTGTCTAGCAACTCCAATTCGTGAAACGTAAAAATGCCCTTGTCATAGCGTCCTTCCAATTTCATTTTGGCATACAATTCCGAATTGTCGGCCACATGAATATATGAAAGGCCCGTCACCCGGGTGCCTTCCTGTTTCAGCTCCAACCGCAGGCGATAGTTTGTAAACAGCGGCTTGCCGCTCTGCTCCAGCTTCCCCAACCAAGTCCCAGTCAGCACAGGCACCTGTGCGCAAGCTGCCCCGCCCCACAAAAGCATCCCACAAAAGACCAACAAGCCTATCAATTTCTGCATCCTCAAAATAAATGAATATTTGCCTATCTACCCGCAACAATTGAGCCAATGCGTGCACGACATTTTTAGCAAGCACTAGAATCGCCCGTTTGTCGGCCCATCACGAAGCCATCGGGATTGTTTTGTGGCTACCCTAACGAACAAGTGCCGAAGTTGTCGCATCTCCAAAGGAGCCGAGCCAGTCCCGGTGCAAAATCAGGCGCTCAGGCGGCAAGAGAAGCATCACCTGCCGCCTGAAGCTTGCAAAAATCAGCTTCCCAGCGCCGTCGCCTTGGCCCGCAGCACCTCCACGATCCCCTTGCCCTCGACCTTCGCCTGCAGCCAATGCACCACAAAAACAAAGTTATCGGCGCGCACTTGGTGCCCGCCACTGAGGTAAGCCTGCACTGCCAGCAAACAAGCCGACTGTGCCGTACGCAATTCTTCACGGCCCGGCAATGCGACCATGCGGCCCATGGCCTCCGCAAACAAGCGCTCAATTTCAAATTGTGGTGCTTTCTTGCGCCACTGCCGCCTCCAAACTCGCAATAGGCCCAAGATCGCCTCAGGATCCTCTTGTTCCCAAGCGAAAATCAACAAAAAGGTCTTGCAGGCCGCCTGAAGATTCGTGCGGCCCGCAGGCTCATCCACGACTTCCCGGGCATAGCGATGTGCCCGTCGCAGGTCACCCGCCATCCAAAACACAATCGCAAACAAGTAGCGGATGTAGGCGAGCGTGCCCGCCGGCGTGCTGTCGGCATGCGCCCGCAAGCCCGCAAGCAGGTAGCTCATGTGGGCGCGCAGCGGCACGACATCCCCCTGCAACAGCGTGTAGGTGCAAATATTCGTCGCGAAATTGAGGAAGATAGAGCGTGCGACATTGTCATGTTGCGCCTTGAATTGCAGCAACTTGAGGGTCGCCTCTAGCGCTTGGGCATGCTGCCCGATCACGTTCAGGCACATGCCATATCCGCCCAAGGAAAAGACATAGCGCACAGGTTCCTCGGCAATCAAAAACGGATGGTCCTCAAACAGGCGCAACGTCTTTTCTAGTACCAAGGCCCGCTGTGCATAGTCGAGCTGCTGCATCCTGATCACATTCCAGATGCGGTGCTTGAGCGACAAGGCGCGCACAGGGAGCACCTCGTCGGGCAGCGACAGCGTGGGATGCCGCTCGATCTCGGCGACGAGTTCGGGGCCAAAGTGGCCTGACTGCGAGCTTTTGTCGAGGACCGCATTGAGATCGCGGTCATGGAGATCCTTGAGCTGTTGCAGGGTCTCCAACTGCTCAAAGATGCGGTCGCGGTTGCCGACGACCACTTCTCGGCGCTGTTGCAGTGCCTTGGGCGCCACCAAAAAGGGCAAAGCCACCAACTCGTAATCGTCGAGTGTGCGCAAGGCATCGTGCCGCTCTTGCTCCAAGGCCACCTCGCGCGCCTGCTCGATCTTTTTCAGTGCAAAGGCATACAGGGAGCGCTCCAGCAAAATGCGGATCTCCGTGAGGCGATTTTGCATCAACGTTTCGGGGTGCTCGTCGTAGAGGCTCAGGCTGCGCAGAATGAGTTGCGTCAAGTGATTTTTGGCCTCCGAGAAGTTTGCGAAGTCAAACTGCGGCTTCAGAATAGCCTCATTGTAAGCCTTTTGCCCATCTATGGCGCGGTAGAGTCCCAGGTATTTTAAGTCGCTGCGCTTGCCCCTCACCCGTGCCAATCGCATGAAATTGTCCTTGTCGGCCTTGGACAGTGAATGTATGAGTTCAAAGAGAAATTCAGAATTTTTCATGGAAAATCACCTGAAAAAATTCGGCCTATACCAATCCTTAATCATTTGATAATGATACGATTCATTTGGTATAACTCAAAAAGCAAATCTGAATTATTTCAAAAACTGCCTTGAAGCGTGGCAAGCCATTGTCCAAATTCGTATTGTAGCCTGAAATGGTTACCAGATCGGTCCACGAGACCCGCTCTTTCGCAAAACGTAAAGCATTGACAAAATTCTATACTGTACCCGGTTGAATGCCTTATTGTTGACCAGTTGCCTCGGTAGCTGGCCGACACGGAGATAGTATAGAGCAGGTGAAAAACCTGCAAACAGAGGCCCTTTTCGCAAGAAGAGGGCTTTTGTTTTTTGGGGGAATGGCATCCATGAGCCTTGCAAGAGCGGCTAGGGCGCAGGTGTAGCCGGGCACTAGCGCGCACAAGTAGCCGATACACGCATTTTTTGAGCGCGATAGCCATCGTCTCGCCGCGCTGACTACTTTTGTACAAAGTCTAGATGTCCATGGAGCCAGTTGAAATTGCAAGTGAATTTCTTTTTCCCCGTTTGGTCGCCGACCGCACCCATCTGATCTACAGCAAAGATCTCGGGCGCCACATGTACAGCCAATTGCCCGCGCCCGCGCTGCCAGTCGGCGAGCGCATCACCATCCACATGATGGAAGACATTGCCATCAACTTTGTGCTCGATGAGGGCCGCGAATATACCTATCTCAGGGAATGCGACCGCGAGGGCTTGCCGCAATGGGACAATATGGCCTTGATTTCCAGGGCATTCCTGAACCTGCGCGACCAGCACGGCGACAAAGTCACCTTGCAGCAACTAGAGGCCGGCGGATTTCGCATTTCTTCACCAGGCCGCCACGATGCAGCTTTTTTATTGCTCGGCAACCTTTGGGTGACGATGGTCGATCAACTCGGGGAGAATATGTATGCCGCTGTGCCTTCACACGACGTGCTGATCGTTGCGCCACAAGACGATCGCTTGGCCATTCTCACCTTGCAGGGCCTTGTGCGTGATACCTTTTTTGAAGCCCCCACCAAATCCCTCCTCTCCAAAGCCGTCTATCAGCGTTGGGATGGGGAATGGAAGGTCGTCGCAACCGCCTTTTGAGATCGCTTGCTACCAAGCCATCTCCTTGCGGTCCCTGAAAAATTTTCCCGTCGGGATATCATCCGCCGTTGCCAACCAAACTGCTGTGTCGGCACCGACACCTACGCTACGGCTTGCACCATCGCCGCCCATGTCAGTTTTGACCCAGCCGGGACACATTGCATTGACCAAAATGCCATGCTGACGCAACTCCCGCGACATGGAGATCGTGAGCGCGTTCAGGCTCGCCTTGGAGAGCCTGTAGGCCGCGTGACCGCCGCCTAGCGCCGACATTTGTCCCATTTCACTGCTCAGATTGATGATGCGGCCGCCATCGCTTTTGCGCAGCAGGGGCAGCAGCTGTTGCGAAAGCAAGAGTGGCCCAAACGCATTGGTCATAAACGCCACCTGCAACTCCGCCAAGGTTACTTGGGGGGTGCCATCTTTGCTGCCGAGCACCCCTGCATTGTTGATCAAGACATCCAGTTTTGGGAAATCGTTGGCGAGGGCACTTGCGCAGGCGACGATCGACGCCTCGGAGGCCACATCAAGCTCCCTTACATCGACCTTCCCCGGCAATGTCTTCGCGGCAACAAGGCCCTTGTCCACATCACGGCTGCCCATGATCACATGGTGCCCCAGCCCCGACAGTTGCCTGCAAATTTCCAAACCGATGCCGCGGTTGCCGCCAGTGACTAGGATGATCTTGGTGTCGTGCATACTATTTTGATTCATTTCCCCACACAACCATCGACTCTGCGTTCCTGTTTGCCCAATCGAACATTTTATCTCTGAAAAATATTTCCCCTAACCACTTGTATTTTTGAACAATAGCCCCAATATTTGCACCATCAATAGTTGATATATCAATGAATAGGAAAAAAGACAAACTCGAAGATGTGATCTATTACATGATCGAGCAGACCGATCGCAAGTCCAAGGCCCACTCTACCCAAGCCTTTCAGCAGGCGGGTATCGACATCACTGTCGAGCAGTGGGTTTTGCTCAAACTGATCGAGCAAAACCCTGAAATTTCCCAAAACGAACTCGCCGAAAAAGCTACCAAGGACGCGGCATCGATCACACGCATGCTCGACATCCTTCAAAAAAAAGACCTCGTGCAACGTTTGGCTGCCCCAGATGACCGCCGCAAATACCTCCTTGCACTCACCGCAGAAGGCCGCACACTGATCGATCAACATATGGATATGGTCGTAGGCTTGCGCAAGAGAGGTGTCAAGGGCTTTTCAAAACAGGAATTGGAACTGTTGAAAGCTATGCTGCTGCGCATCCAATCTAATCTTCAGTAATTTTTTGCCCATATACTTGATATATCAAATATCTACACATCATCTAAACATGGAGAAATTCCTGTCAATTGCCTTAGCCGTATGGCTATCCGCCCTTTCCACTACCCTTCCTACACAGCGGCCACCACTGGAGATCAATGGCATGACAGTGAATTGGGTGATCAAAGATCAACACATTGAATTTCAGCTCTCTGCGCCGACCACAGGCTGGCTGGCGATTGGTTTCAATGAAACCGATGCCCTGCCAGGTACCTATTTGGTGATGGCACGTGTGCGGCAGCGTGTCGCGCAAGTCGTCGAGCACAAGACGCTGACTCCTGGAGATTACCAGCCAATCACTGCACTTGGCGGCCAAGCATCCGTCGTGGTACTCAGTGGAAAGGAACAAGGCAATATTACCAGCGTGCAATTTCGTATTCCGCAACAAGTCGCGGATGGGTTTCACAAACAACTATTGCCAGGCTCGAAATGGCGGCTCCTCGTAGCCTATAGCCGCGAGGACGATTTCAAGCATCATTCCATGATGCGCACCAATATTGCGATTACTTTGTAACCCCCAATTTTATCGATATGAAAAATCTATTGTTGTTGATGATGATGGCATTCGCTGGTGTAGCGACGGTCTATGCCCAAGGAAAAATGGAAAGCAAGAAAATCAAAGCTGCAATCACCCAGTGGGCGAAGGCAGCCGACCTTCAAAACGCTGTCGCAGCCGGCGCATTTTTGGATGACAAGTATAGCATCGTGATGAATCGCCTTTTTGGTGCGCAAGAAGTATCCACAATGGACAAAGCTACTTATCTCCAAATGCTACGCGAGAAGAAATTTGGCGGCGATCCCCGCGTGCTGAAATTCAAACGGATCACCGTAGTAGGCACGATTGCAAGTGTACAGCTGGAAATGACGGGCCAAAAACTCAAATTCAGCAGCTTCATCCAGCTCGCGCTAGATGCCGCAGGCAACTGGAAACTGGTTTCCGATATCCCTTATATTATGCCGATCTGAGCCGAGGGAACTGCAAGGAATCCCAGAAATTGAAAAGGGCCGCATGCAGTTGTTGCAATGCGGCCCTTTTCATAAGAGACCCTCATCGTGCTCAAGCCCGATGGTTGTCGATCATATCCTTTTGGTCGCTGAAGAGGATCGCGTTCACTGTAGGTCCCGACAAAAAGTCATGCGGGAAACCCATTTCGATTGCGCTCACTTCATTGAGCCTTGCAATCGCCTCAGCAGGCAAGGGATATTGCAAGCAGCCCAAGCTGTCTTCGATTTGGCTAGCCTTGCGTGCGCCAATGATCGGGATCACGACTTGATTTTTTTGACGTACCCAGTTCAAGGCGACGTGTGCAGGTGAGCAACCGAGCTCCTGCGCAATGTCCACGACCATCTGCGTGATGGCACGGCTGCGCTCGTTCAAGCGGGTGCTGCCTGCGGCGAGGCGCTTGGCCTCATCGTTGGATTCCAAATACTTGCCAGTGAGTGCACCACCTGCAAGTGCAGCCCATGCGGTGACCGCAATATCCAGCTTCTTTGCCATAGGCAGCAGGTCGCGCTCGACCGTGCGTTGCAGCAGGCTGTGCTCAATCTGCAGCGCATTGAAGCGGGTCCAGCCGCGCAAATCGGCGATGGTATTGGCTTGGGCTACGATCCAAGCGGGTGTATCGCTGATGCCAGCATACAATATCTTCCCTGACCGCACAAGGTCATCGACGCCGCGCAGCACCTCCTCGATGGGCGTCAAAAAATCCCAGGCATGCAGATAAAAAAGGTCGATGTGGTCGGTGCCTAGCCGCTTGAGGCTGGCTTCGATGGACCGCATCATATTTTTGCGGTGGTTGCCACTGAAATTGGGATCCCCTTTGCGATCCAGCAGCGAATATTTGGTCGCGAGCACAAAGTGATCGCGGTCTTCGGCAATGAATTCGCCGACATAGCGCTCACTCGTGCCCTCTGTATAGCGGTTGGCGGTATCGAGAAAGTTGCCGCCGGCATTGGCGTAGGTATCAAAAATCAATTTGCTTTCCGCATGCGAGGCGCCCCAACCCCATTCTTCACCAAAGGTCATCGTGCCCAGCGAAAGCTCGGAGACGCGGAGGCCTGTATTTCCAAGGAGTTTATATTTCATCGTGCGCGTGATTTTGCAGGTAAATATACCACCGCCGAGACCTTCTAGACAAGGCTCGGCGGCAGAGGCATCAAAAAATGGATTAACTGTTGTACACGTGCGCAAACACGTTGGAGAAATCGGCCGGGGTGGTCGGCGTATTGGTTTCTGCATCGCGAGGAGCTTCGGCCGCTACACGACCATCATTGACGGCCTGCGTGAATTCGATCATCCTATCGGCAAAGCTTTCGCTCGCATACCACTCTTTCAGCATGATACCCTTGAAAGTTTCGTCGGGAATCTGCACATACTTGAGGTCGGGCTTTCCAATTGCTGCACCATAAAGCGGAGCGAGTTCGTCATAGCTGATGTCTTGTGCACCGAGCAGGTGCTGCACACCATTTCCACTAAAGTCGAGGGCTTGCAAGCGCTTGATTGCGTATTGCGCGATGTCTTGCGTGGCAATCATCGGCATTTTGAGGTCGCCACGCAGCACACCCGCCATCATACCCATTGCCTTGACAGCGCCTGCTTGGCCGAGGGTATTTTCCAGAAAATAGGTGGGGCGCAAATGCAAGACATTGAGGCCTTGGATTTGGTTGAGGCGGTTTTCAAAGTGATGCAAGCCCTGCACCACGCCTGCACCACTGGTCATGTGGGCGCCCAAGCTGCTCAATGTAACCGCGTTTTTCAGGCCGCTGCTTTGAATGGCCTGCGCGATATTTTCAGAGGCTTCGGCTTGATAGGCCGTAAAGTCTGGGGCCTGTGCAGAGGGTGGAATCATGATATAGGCTGCTTTTGCGCCCTCAAATGCCTTTGTAAGGGTGGCTTGGTCTGTGCTGCTGCCATTGATCCACTCGGCGCCTTGGGCGACGAGCGCCGCAGCCTTATCGGCATCGCGGCTGATGATACGCACCTGATGCCCGGCCTTCAAAAGGGCCTCTGCGATCGGTTTTCCTGTGTTTCCTGTTGCTCCTGTGATAACGTACATGATCGTGAATGAGATTTGATAAATGAAAAATGATAGAAAATGGTGGATGGAGGATGAATCTTGCAAGCTCCACTCGGCGAATTTCAATTCCAAAGAACTTCAAATGCTTGTACATACAATCCATGAGCTCAAAAAAAGTTTAGCTAGGCTCCAATTTTTTTGCAGACATATAGGCTGCTCCAGCAAGTTGCGCGCCTGCCTCTTCTCCGAGCAGATCGGTGTAGTTGCGGTAGAGGTCCATCCAAGCGGCCTTGATTTTCATATTGAGGCCATTGCCTGACTCCGTGGGATACACCTCAATGAATTTGCCATTTGGCCTGCGCTCCACTAGCCCCTTTTGCTCGAGCTTTTCGATCAGTCTTGTGAGGGTGGATGGCTTGAGCAGCATGATCTCTGCAATGGCAGTCGGATTGATCCCAGGCTGATCAATGACTGCCATGAGCAGCATTGCATGCGAGGGCGCAAGCCCCGTGGGTGCATAAGCCTCCTCGGCTAGGCGCGTGATGTTGCGTGCCAGCGCGTTGGAGGCAAAGTAAAGGCAGCCACAGAATTTTGCACTCTTATCTTGCATTGCGTTGCAAATATAGTTGCTGATGATTGTACGTACAAGTATTATTTGTGTTTTTATTGCTTTTCATTTTCCACCTTTCTACTCCAGCCTGAATGCTGGGGAATTCAGCTAGGGTTCATGCTGTATTACCTTGGCTGCTGAAATTCATTTGGAAGGTGTGCCATGGGCTCTCCCTCCAGGGAACGGCTACTTGGGTTTGGCTTCGGTTTTCATTTGGAAGCCAACTTTTGCGGCACCTGCCATGGGGTCTTGGAGCTTGTCGCCCAGGGCGACGATTTGGATTTCTTGATAGGCTGGGGCGACGAGATCGGTTTCGATGGCTAGGAGCATCGTGCTATGAAGAAAAGACCGCAGCATATCTTCGGTCACGGTATTGGTGGCAATTTCAGGGTATTGGAAAAAAAGTGCACGCATCCCTTCGATGTAAAAATGGCCTTCACCATTGAGAAACATGCGGGCCAAGAGATAGCCTGCATCGTCGAAACGATTGTATTTCACCGAGTCGGCCATGAAATTATAGACGACAATGGTACCAAAATAGCCTCTGCGCGCATCCTCCAACACATAGGAATTGTTGACGAGCAAATGCTTCTCGTCAAAGGTCTGCACGTTGGTTTGCATTTGGAATAGAAGCAAATCCCCTGCGCATTTTAGCGAGAACTCAAATTCTCCCAGTTCTTGATAGCTGATCGTCACTGTAGCATCGACCTTCTCGAAGTGTTCGCCCAAGGCGCTGGCCATCGCGGCTGCCAATACCTTGAGCCGGTCAAAGACGACCCGCGTCGTGCGGTAAATATGCTGCTTCAAAACGCCTTTTTCTTCGAGTCGTGCGACGATGGCCTTGAATTGATCTTCCATGTTTTCAAATCAGATTGTACTGGTGCATGTTTTCAAATCTTCTGCTGCGAGAGACGGGAAGCCATCTGTTATTCCATCACCACGATGCCGAGGGAATCCCCGATGCCTTTGCGCATTTGCATGAGTTTCACAAATTTACGCATGAGATCATCCTGAACAGCAGGATCAGTCGCTGCACGCAGCTTCTCTTGGCACTCCGTGATCAGTTTTTTCAAGTGGTGCAGGTGAAAATGTTGTAAGGCACTTTGCACGGCAGCCTCAAGGTCGCTGTCGATGTTGGGAGCCTTGATGTCATATTTCGCCCAGTTTTCACTCACCTCAAAGGGAATCGTGAGCAAGCTGCTAGCGATCCGACCGATGTTGCGCTCTTCATGGTTGAGAAAATGATCCAGGTTGAGCGTGCCCGTCTTCTGGAAATCTAGAAACAGCAAGGTCTTGAACTGTTGCAAGACACGGTTGCTGAACTCAATTTCCTCTAGCTGCATCGTCAGGTATTCGCCTAGGCTGATCACCTCACCTTCGCCGAGTTCAAGCTCCCGCTCAGGGTAATTCATGTACAAACGCAACAACTCGCGCTCTTGGCTCACGATCTCAGGCTCCAATTCCTCGGGCGGAATCAAGGCCTCGATCGGGATCTCATAATACTCGTTGCCGTCCATCGGCAACGTGGGCTGTGCCTGCTTTTGACGGAAGCCCTCTTGGCGACTTTCCAAGCGCGCCTTCTCGGCCTGCGATTTGGTGATCGAGCGCTTGATCACATCGGCGCTGATGCCGAGTTTGGTGCTGGCAAGCTCCAAATAAACCTCTAGCTTCACAGGATCGACCAGTCGCCCTAGCGTCTGAGCGACCTCATGAATCGCTTGGGTCCTGGCCTGTGGATCCTCAAAATTGTATTCGAGGCGCAGTTGATCCACCTTGAAGTCCAGAAAGTCTAGCGCACGCTCATTGGCATAGCTTTCAAATCCGCTCTTGCCATTTGCCTTGACATAACTGTCGGGGTCGTTGCCAGCTGGGAGCAGCAGCACACGCACATTCATCTCGGCATCGAGGAGCAGGTCGATGCCGCGCAAAGCCGCAGCGATACCTGCACGGTCGGCATCATAGATGAGCAAGACATTGGGCGTGAAGCGCTTGATGAGCCTGATCTGATCGACGGTGAGGGCCGTACCCGAGCTTGCGACCACGTTTTCGATGCCCGCCTGCGCGAGCGAAATCACGTCCATATAACCCTCTACCAAGATGCAGCGGTCCTCGTCGCGGATCGCTTTTTTCGCTTGGTGCAGGCCATAGAGCACATTGCTCTTGTGGTAAATCTCACTTTCGGGGGAGTTGATGTACTTGGCCATCTTCTCCTGCGTCATGATGCGCCCGCCAAACCCTACGACCTTGCCGAGGTGGTTGTGAATCGGGAACATGATGCGAGAGCGAAACCGGTCCAGCAATTTGCCGTCTTTATCGCTCTTGAAAACGAGGCCCGTCGCGAGCAAAAACTCCTCTTTGTATTGCTGTTTGATGGCCTCCTTGCTAAAGGCATCCCATTCATCGCCGCAGTAACCGAGCTGAAAGGCTGTGATCGTGCTGTCGAGCAGCCCCCGCTCCTTGAAATAGCTCAGGGCAATGTCACGGCCCTTGGGCGTCTCAAGCATGGTCTTGTGAAAGTACCGCGCCGCAAATTCATTGACCACATACAAGGACTCCTTTTGATCCTCACGCACGAGGTCTTCGGGCGTTTCCTCGAGGTCCAGGGCGATGTGGTATTTCTCGGCGAGGTACTTGAGCGCCTCGACATAGGTCATGCCCTCCGCCTCCATCAAAAACGAAACAGAGTTGCCGCCCTTGCCCGTCGAGAAGTCCTTCCAGATGTTTTTGGAGGGGGAAATGGCGAAAGAAGGCGATTTTTCGTTGGTGAAGGGCGACAATGCAAAGTAGTTGCTGCCCCGTTTCTTGAACTGCAAATAGTCGCCGAGCACCTCCACGACATTGGCGGCCGCGTAGATTTCGTCGATTTTATGGGGTGGGATGCGTCGTGACATCTAGGGCAAAGATAGTGATTGGGAGCTTAGGGATGAGAAATTAGAGATTAGAAATTAGGGAGCAGGCAGCATGTTTGGGTGGGAGGCTGGAACATCGAAATGAGAGATTGGAGTTGGGCTTGTTTGCAGGGATTGGGGTCGGGGACTGCGAATGGGCTGCGATTTGGATCGCGCGATGGTTTTAAACCCCTCGAATTCGAGGGGTTAAGGATGCGCTTTGAAGGCGTGGTTATTCGGCTTGCCTACTTTCCACAGCCATTATCTCCGGTATTTTTTGCCTGTTGTTTGTTTGGGGAATTTGGGGCAGCAGGGCTGCGAATGGGCTTTGAGTAGGATCGTACAATGGTTTTAAACCCCTCGAATTCGAGGGGTTTAAAGATGCGCTTTGAAGGCGTGGTTATCCAGCTTGACTTCTTTCTTCATTGATATATTCCGTGAATATTTACTTATTGATTGTTTTTGTGGTAATATTCTCCGTATATTTGCTCATTATATTGGATAATGACAAAGAGGAGCAAGATTGAGGTGAGGGGGGTCGAGGTATCCATTTCATCTGTAAACCACGAAGACTACATTTCACTCACCGACATCGCAAGGTTTCGGGATACGGATCGCATAGACCATATTCTCCAAAACTGGATGCGCACGCGTAGCACGATCGAGTTCATGGGACTCTGGGAAATCTTCAACAACCCCCTTTTTAAACCCCTCGAATTCGAGGGGTTTAAAAATGAATCTGGTTCGAATAGTTTTTCTTTGACGCCCAAGCGATGGATCGATGCGACGGGTGCAATCGGCATCTATTCCAAGGCCGGCAGGTATGGCAGCGGCACATTTGCGCACAAGGACATTGCCTTCGAATTTGCCTCTTGGATCAGCCCAGAGTTCAAGTTTTACCTGATCCTTGAGTTTCAGCGGCTTGAAAAGACTGAATCTTCCCGCGAAAAAAGGGAATGGGATGTGAGCAGGCTGCTCTCCAAGGTCAATTACCGCATCCACACTGACTCGATCCAAGAAAATCTCATCCCCAAGGCGCTTACGCAATACCAAATCCAAATGATCTATGCATCAGAGGCTGATTTGCTCAATGTCGCGCTCTTTGGCATCACAGCTGGGCAATGGCGAAAGGCCAACAAAGCCCTGCTCGGCAACATGCGCGACCACGCCACGATGGAGCAACTCGTCGTCCTCGCCAACCTCGAGAGCATGAATGCACTCTTCATCCAGCAGGGCCTGCCCCAAGCCGAACGGCTCAAAACCCTCAATGCCCAAGCCGTGCAACAGATGCGCAGCCTGCTCAACAACCATCAATTCAAGCTCTTGGAAGGGAATTGAGCGGTCACAGGAAGCTACAAGCTTGAATATCAGGGTAAAGACGTGAACAAGTCAAGTGAAATAGACCATGTAGCGCAGTTTACTGCGCCAAAAGGAAGCATATTCAACCCCGCTGCATCCATCTAGCGTCCAGATGGGGCTAGCGGCTTGCCCCAGGCTGTGCATGACCGCCTTGCGGAGGTGGCCGGTGCTCAGCAGGAGCAGCATCATCGGGCAGGTCGCTTTGCGCAAGCACGACATTGAATTTCTGCGCAATGTAAATAAGGCCCTCCTCTTCAGACATCCCACGTGCCTCCATCAAAAAGTCCAAAGAATCCCCACCTCTGTTTGTTGAGAAGTCCTTCCAGATATTCTTGGAGGGGGAAATCGCAAACGAAGGCGATTTTTCGCTGGTGAAGGGGGACAAAGCAAAATAGTTCGATCCCCGCTTCTTGAGCGTCAAGAAGTCACCGAGCACATCGACGACATTTGCAGCGGCCTTGATCTCGGCAATTTTATGAGGTGGGATACGGCTGGACATGGTGGGGCAAAGATAAGGAAAATTGACAAGGGAGAGCGGCCTACCCTCCAAAAAGCGAATCCACAGGCATACTGAATGCGCAAAATGCCCAACAGTCCTCGGAATTGTCGGTGCATACCGACCTTAGCCCAAGTCACTCAGCGAGATGGCATCCATCACCATGACCGAGCCAAGCGCCAAGCGCCAGTATTCATGCCACATTTCACAACCCGCCTCGGCCGTCTCCTCCTCCAAACTGGCGATCCCCCATTTGGAGGCATAGAAATATTCGCCATCGATCAGGCGTTGTAGCAGGTAGGCGTCTGCAGCCGCAAGCGTGAGCCCGAGATCGTTGAGGAGCTGGACCTCACCGTAGGTTTTGTAGTTGCCAGCGTCGCGGAGGAGGTAGGAGATGGATGGCACGATGAAATGCCACTGTAAGTGAGACCCAAAAAATCCCAAATTCACCACTTCGTTTTTTGGGTTGTGGCTGATAATTAAGGCGCTAGTTTTACAGGGGGGTAATAGGAGAATTCAATATCACATTTTGATATATAAATATATTGTATTTTGATATATCATTTTATTGATGATCAGCGTACCTTTGAATCAGCGTGAGTTCTTTGCTCCAAGGGCCCGAATGAAAGTGAAAATTTAAGAGAATACGCAACGACAATGGAGGCCAAAAGTAAATTTAATCGCATCAAGGACGTTCTCGATGCACAAGGCAGAAGACAATCTTGGCTTGCTGAGCAACTCGGCAAAAGTTATGTAGTAGTTACCAACTATTGCAATAACAAGACTCAGCCCACGATTCCTGTGCTGCGAGACATTGCAGGTTTGCTCGATGTGGATGTAAGGGAGCTTTTGGAGCGGACGAAGTAATTAATTCATACATAGGGAAAAATTATGGCTCTAGCCTATTCAAAGATTAGGGAGAATCTCATTGCAAGCGCAAAACCACGAGACAATGAGTCGCTGGCTTGGCTTACACACTATCTCCACGCTTTGGGCTCAGACCACAGTGATGTGTATTTGCAAGGATTGAGGGGTTTGATTGAGGGGAATGAGGAAATGAAAAAGATCGTATTCCGTGAAGGCGGACAAATGAGGTTAGGAATAAAATGGGATATTCCATTCCCACCACCAGCAAAGCCCAAATTCAGTTTTATTGACCTTTTCGCTGGCATCGGCGGATTTCGGCTCGCTTTTCAGAATCTTGGAGGCAAATGCGTATTCTCAAGTGAATGGAATGAGTACTCGAAAAAGACGTATGAAGCGAATTTTGGAGAGGTTCCATTTGGAGACATAACGAAGATCGATGCAGCTACAATTCCGGATCATGATGTCCTTCTAGGTGGTTTTCCTTGCCAGCCATTTTCAATAGCTGGCGTTTCAAAGAAAAATGCTCTAGGGCGGAAGCATGGATTTGAAGATGAAACACAAGGAACCTTGTTCTTTGATGTTGTCAGAATTATCAAATCGAAAAGGCCAAAGGCGTTTATTTTAGAGAATGTAAAGAATCTTGTTTCTCACGACAAAGGGAACACCTTTCGTGTCATAAAGGGCGCTCTACGAGAATTGGACTACACTGTCTACCCTTTGGTGATGGATGGCAAGGCATTTGTTCCGCAGCATCGTGAGCGCATCTTCCTCGTAGGCTTTGATACGCGAATTTTCAACAATGAGGAAGAGTTTAGCTTTCCGGCAGTTCCTGAAGAAGGTCCCACCATCCGTGAAATCCTTCAGGACAACGTCGAAGCAAAATATACACTTACTGACCATCTATGGAAGTACCTGCAGGACTATTCCGCTAAACACAAGGCCAAGGGGAATGGATTTGGGTTTGGGATGACGAACCTTGATGGAATTTCGCGCACCTTATCTGCAAGGTATTATAAGGATGGATCGGAAATTTTGATCCCCCAAGGACTTAAGAACCCACGGAGGCTGACACCTAGGGAATGTGCAAGATTGCTGGGGTATCCAGACAATTTTGTGATTCCGGTATCTGATACACAGGCTTATCGACAGTTTGGCAACTCAGTCGTTATGCCGCTAGTTCAAGCAATTGGGGAGAATTTAGTTAAAGAGATCCGAATTTTTAATGAATCTAGAAAACCTCAAATCGCTGTTCATAGCTAATGGCTGCACCCGAGTCTATGTAAAGGAATTGTCTGCGAACGACAACTCCAAAAATCAAGTTTACCTTGCTGGGGACTTTGAAATTCTCAACATTTTCCCGATTTTAAATATCAGGAGTGAAGAGCCTGGAGATGGGATAAGTGAACGCTTCAAAGCATCATTGAATTTCGCATGGGTTACAGAAAATGGAAACTTGTCCATAGCTCCAAAATCTCAACTGATACTCTATCCTGCATATCCAGAAGTAAGGTTTTCCGGATTCCTTTGGAAGTGCCAAAACCCACCTTCAGAATTAATGACACAACGGCTTCCTGGGAGGCTCCTTTTTCTGTCCGTGGCACGCGACGGAATGGTGATCGGATATGTTTGCCATCCCACTTCCGCAATAGCAAGTGAATTTCACAACCATCCAAAAGATTCCGTCCATGGTGTTTTTAGTATAATTGAATTGTCCGGAATTGCTGACGGGAGATCAACGCTGGTTTCAGAACTCATTCGAATACACAACCTTGGATGGATTGATTCGAAGCGGCTAAATTCCGAAGGGAACACTCTACCCTGTATCTCTTCCAACTGCGGCGGATATACCTTGGAGGCAGAATTAGGAATAACTCCAAATGGATATTCCGATCCTGATTATTTAGGCTGGGAAATAAAACAATTTGGAGTAAAGTCGTTTTCTAGGCTTGATTCCGCAGTGATTACGTTGATGACGCCAGAACCCACTGGTGGTATTTACAAACATGAAGGTGCAGAGTTTTTCCTGCATAAATATGGTTACCCAGACAGAATGGGGCGATCAGATAGAATTAATTTTGGGGGGGTACACAAAGTGGGGCTAACCCACCATTTGACCAACCTAGAAATGCGACTAGTTGGTTTCGATTTAGATAGTGGGAAAATAAGGAATGCATCTGGCTGCATTTCATTGATCGATTGGGATGGTAATGAGGCAGCTTCATGGAGTTTTGCTGACATGTTACTGCATTGGAATCGGAAACATAATCAAGCCTGCTATATTCCATCTATTTTGGATGCCTCAGAATCAAGAAAGTACAAATTTGGGAAAATAATAAAGCTGGGAATTGGAACTGATTTCCAGTTGTTCCTTCAAGAAATGGCTGCAGGAAGAATCTATTATGATCCTGGTATCAAGATCGAAAACCTCTCAACAAAACCCAGCATTAAGAAACGGAGCCAATTTAGGATCAAATCTGGTCATCTAGGGAATTTGTATAAGCACAATGAGGAGTTAGAAATTTGCTGACTCCAGCAAAGTGAAATTTGGATTCTAATCCAGAGGCATACGGCAACCTACTTTGATCCATTCTGAATCGTTCGCGACCTCATCTATAATCATTTTGCGATCTGCGCCTGATTTTCCCCATTTCCCAAACCCCTCCCGAAACTCCTCCCAAGTCTCCACCCTTCCAGCCTCCACATCTGACACCCCCTCCGCAATCGCCCGTTCATCGGGCTTCGTAAGCCCATCCTCCAGCGCCTCGCCCGCAAACACATCCAACTGCGCAAAGAAAAGAGGCTCATCGACCGCCCTCACCCGCTCGATGACCGCTTGCTTTTCTCCGTCGAAGTCTTGATCTACTTCCATATCCAGCATGATTATTCTCCCGACGGGTGTCGCTCTTCTTGACGACCATCGAGAAGGCCTACAATGCTAACGACATTTTCATCTACACGGTCGTAAACAATTGATTTGCGTAAAAGCACCGCTCTACGAATGGCGGTGAATCCTTCGGCGATCGGGTACATCGTCGGGAATCGGGAAAGCAGGGTGAGCAATTGGTCAAACCCGACATAGAGCCTTGAGGCCGCCCTTTCGCCAAAACGCTGCTCAATGTATGCGGCAATGTCCGCCAATTCATCCTCAACCACCGCCGCGACCCTCACCTCATATCCCCTATATGGCGTACTTTTTCTTGAACTCCCCCTGCGTCAAATACCTCCCAGCATCGAAATCCGCCTCGCCTTGGGTGATCATGTGGAGGTCCTTTTCGGGGATCGGACCAATTGCTTGAACGGCACCTAGGCATTCCGCCATCAATGCCTCCACCTTTGCGCGTTCTCCTTTATCCTCCTAGCTGAGTAGCCACACGGCCAATTCATTCTTGCGAAAAGCGATCTGATCAGGTGTTTTCATGAATCAAAGATGTGGATTCGCACGGAGATCGTCAATAGCTACCCCATTGGTCATTCTCCCTTCCGTCCTCCGCGTCCAAACAACTTTCTGCGATATTTCCTAGATCCTGACTCTACAGTCTTCCCCATCCATCAATTCCTCCGCAACGCTGCGCTCCCAACGCGGTTGCATCAGGTCTTTGCGTTATGCCGGGCTGAGTTCCTTCAACATCTGACCTTTAGGAATTAAATTTCAACGAATCCAATCCTCATCATCCTCAAGACCACAAGCACCTCCAAGCCCAGACATTACCCAGCCCCTCCCCAGTCTCGCTACCATTTCCTATCTTGCGCTCACAATGAAAGCCTCACGAAAAATAAAGTTCCTCGCGCTGATGCTGCTGTTGGGCTTGGCGACGGCGACGACGTCTTGCATCCGACTGGCGGCAGAGAATCGGTTGACGGTCGATAAGGGTGCGATTCCGCCTGATTTTGGACGGACGAAGGGCACGCTGTTGGTGCTCACGTCGGGGGCGCATTCCTACGATGGCTTGCTCAAACGCAACTTTACGGCCTATTGGGACAAATATGCATTGGTCGGTGCCGATCAACTTGCGGTGGCTCCTTATACGGATTTGAAGGTTTACCCATACGTCTTGGGCGCAGAGATCGAGCAGCATGCCTCCAAAGGCAATGACGACAAGGTCCATATCTTGAATTTGCGACGGTTTTACATCCTCGACCGCGCGGCCGAACATCGGTTTGAGGCGCGCTACGTTTCTGGGTTCTATGCCAAGGTCCTCAAAGGCTACATTGCCAATCTGAACAAGGAATTGCTGGCCGGGGCGACACGATGAACCCCTTCTCGCATGCATCCCTCGACCAAGGCGAGGAATGTTTCGCTGGTCATGCTGCGCAACGTAGGGATGTACGACAAATTCGGCAACAAAATCAATTCGCGAGCCAGAGGCTCACGATTCCGTCAGCGTTGGAGCCTGAGGCTCCCGCTTCCATTGCTGAATTTGTAGTACACCCAAATGTAGCCTTCCATCCGCCTGCGCCTCAAAATTCACTAACTTGCAAATGTGTCTTCACAACTCCATATCCCCTACCGCAGCCTCTGGAAGACGGCCTTGCTCACATCGCCCTTGCTCGCGATCGGGCTGGTAAGCCCCATTTTGATTGCATCGGGAAAGGATCTGAGCTTGGCTTGGTTGGCGGTGCCGATTGCAACGGTCGTCTGCCTTTTGGCTTGGAGCCTCAACATTGCACTCCTCCGCTTTCGCAATCGCTTGGGACGCTGGCAATGGCTGCAGATATTCATCGTCGGGGGCACGATGATCGCCTTGTCGTTTTTGGTCTATGCTTTTGCATATGACTTGCTGCCTGTTGAGGCTGAGCGGCTTGCGATGATACGCTACGTAAATGCATTTGCGGTGAATGCAATCATCTATATTCTGATCCACATGCGCTTGCTCTCGCAGACGCAATCACGACTGGTCGAGGAAAATGCACAACTGCGCATGAGCGGCCTGGAAACACAATACCAAATTCTCAAAGACCAAGTCAATCCCCACTTTTTGTTCAATGCGCTCGGCACAGCGAAGTCGCTCGCACGGCGCGACCCTGCGCTCACGGAAGCCTATATCATTCGCCTCAGCGATTTTTTGCGGGCAACCTTGCAAAATGGCCGCGATCTCGTGCCCCTGCACGAGGAGCTACGGTTGGTGCGCGATTTTGTGGAATTGCAACAAATGCGTTTTCAGGAGGCGCTCGTGTTTACATGCGCACCCGAGGTGCAACAAGCACCGTTTCAATTGCCTTACTTCTCGCTGCTCACGCTGGTAGAAAATGCGGTGAAGCACAATGCGATGACGACAGATGCGCCCTTGCGCATCGAGATCACGCGTGCAGGCGCGCGCATCTCGGTGCGCAACAATCGCCAAATCAAGGCCCTGCAAGGCCCCTCCAATGGTACGGGACTAGACAATCTGCGCAAGCGTTGCCGCATTCTCGGGCTCGGCGAAATCGACGTGCAAGACAGTCCTACTGCATTTGTAGTCGCCTTCAATTTGCTCCCACTATGAAGATCGTGATCATTGAGGATGAGCCGCTCATGGCCCTGGACCTGGTGACAGACATCGCCGCGCTACGGCCGGAATGGCTGGTGCTCAAGACGCTCGGTTCGGTGAAACAAGCGACAGAGTGGCTGCGCAACCATGGTGGGATGGATCTTATTTTCAGCGATATCCAGCTCGGGGATGGTACCTGTTTCGATGTTTTTTCGCAAGTGCGTCCTGCTGCGCCAGTGATTTTTTGCACGGCTTATGACCAGTATGCAATTCAGGCCTTTCAAGCAAATGGCATCGGCTACCTGCTCAAACCTTTTGGCCGTGAGAGCCTGCTAGCAGCGATTGAAAAATATGAACTCCTGCGCCCAACCGCGCCAAGTCTCCATGAACTGATGTCCTTGATGCAACCCAAGGCCGAAGTTGTGCCCCCACCCTCACGCATCTTGGTCCACCACAAAGACAAAATCATCCCTGTACCCTTGGCAGATGTCGCCTTGTTTTATCTGCACCACGAAAATACGATGCTGCTGCGCTTCGATGGGCAGCGCTTCCCCTTGCAACAAGCCCTCGGCGACATCGAGCTCATGGCCGGCCCAGATTTCTACCGCGCCAGCCGCCAACATCTGGTACAACGCTCTGCCATCCAAGAAGCCACCCAGTATTTCGCCCGCAAACTGCTGCTCAAACTCAAAATCGCATTTGAAGAGGAAGTGACTATCTCCAAGGAAAAGGCATCCAGCTTTTTGGAATGGCTTGCGTGATGCGGTAGGAATAGGAAGCGCAAAAAAGCAGCAAAAAAAAACAAGAAGCGGGAGCCACAGGCTCCAACGCTGACACTAAACGCAGCCTCCGGCTGCAGTAAATTGAAACAATAAAAGGCCCAGAAAGATTTCTTGATCACTACCGTATCATTTCGCCAGCCGGAGGCTGGAAATCATCTGCCCTCGGCGCCTGTGGCGCCGGGCTGAGGCTCCAACGCTGACACTAAACGCAGCCTCCGGCTGCTGTAAATTGAAACAATAAAAGGCCAAAAAAGATCTCTTGATCGACATTGTATCATTTCGCCAGCCGGAGGCTGGATATCATTTGCCCTCGGCGCCTGTGGCGCCGGGCTCAGGCTCGTGGAACCACCAACAAGGGACTCTCCGGGCATGCACTTGAAAATAGCCAATCGGCAGGGCTAGGGACAAAGCCAGACTTGACGGGATTCATATGAATGTAGTTTTCTTTTTGCTGATAAAACCATTCGGTTTCGATTTCCTCGGGGTAATTACCTGTTTCCCAAAATTGCTGTTGCGCGTCTCGACAGGAGAGTTGCGCCAAAAAAGCGAACCTCTTTTCCAGCCATTCTTTTCGGCTCTCTTGGGGGTTTTCGTGCAACATCGCTAACATGGCCTTGGCAGAATAACTCTTAAATTGTGCCAATACTTTGTGTAAAGGGTCGATACGCCCCAAGGCAATCATGTGCAGATGATTGGTCATCAACACATAACTATAAATTTCAAGCCCTTTGTGTCGCTGACAAAATTGCAGGCATTCCACCAACGAATGTCGGTATTCAGCGCGTGTAAAGAAATCCGTGAATCCCGCTACAGTCAAGGTAACGAAATAAGGGACGTCGATTTGAGTTGTGGGGACAGATGCCATCTATTCTAGGTTATGTCTGCAAATATAGTACATAAACTCCAACCATAAAAGCATATTTCTTTATAATTGAGTATTTTGGTGCTGAGTGCGGCAAAAAACGACTTGCCATTCGCACAAACGGGAAAAAACACGAAAAACCGAAAAACTCAAACAAGAAGCGGGAGCCGCAGGCTCCAACGCTGACACTAAATGCAGCCTCCGGCTGCAGTAAATTGAAATACGAAAGGCCCAACAAGATTTCTCGATCACTTACTGTATCATTTCGCCAGCCGGAGGCTGGCAATTATCTGCCCTGGGCGCCGGTGGCGCCGGGCTCAGGCTCCAACGCTGACACTGAATGCAGCCTCTGGCTGCGGTAAGTTGAAATACGAAAGCCCAACAAGATTTCTTGATCACTTACTGTATCATTTCGCCAGCCGGAGGCTGGAAATTATCTGCCCTGGGCGCCGGTGGCGCCGGGCTCAGGCTCCAACGCTGACACTGAATTCAGCCACTGGCTGCGGTAAGTTGAAATACGAAAGTCCGAAGAAGAGGTATCGATAGCTGACGGTAT
>JANORP010000259.1:0-3673 GCA_031415375.1 Bacteroidota bacterium
AAAAATGATTTCACAAGGCTCCCCACTGCAAGCGCCAAATCCAACCAAACGAATTTCGTTCGATGTACCAGCTGAAAGAAAAAATACCTTTGTTGTTGAAATCGCGGGGGTATTTACATTTAAGTCCATGTTTTCATACTATTGGATTTTCGCAATCATATATCCATTACTCACTGTTAAGAGCCAAAAAGTAACCCTTTCTGGTTGCTCCTGCTGCAGAGCTTTCATAACGCCATATTCTTCGCAAATCACGCATTTTGTAGATAGAGAGTTTTTCAACGCATGGCTACGAACACTTGGCAAAGACGACGAATTCAATACAGCTCTTTTTCCGTTTTCATCGAACCAACTCAAAGAGAGAAGGAAGTTAAATTTTACCTTGGGGTCACTTATAAGTTTCAATAATGCCATATCAAAAATAATCGGATCGGAATTGATTCCTTCTTGTGTGATTTGACCGTCTTTAAAGTTATAACCAGAATCCCAGTGATAATATGGTAGCCCGTGTTCTGGTGTAAAATCTGGTAGCATTGCCCCATCACCCAAGGCTATAGTTTTTCCGCCATCTTCTCTCTCAGGTACTTTTATCGAGTCAGGTGGCTGGACAGGTGGTTCATGTGGCACAAATTGCGGCTCATACCTCGGAACCTGATTGTTGGTGCTACTGCTCCCACTCGGTATCAACACAATTGCAATCGTCAAGGCTGCGGTACCCAATGCCCCAGGAACCAACCATCGAAGACCACCGGGGCCAGGCGTTTCGATTCCAGGCGGTTCGACAAATGGGGATGGCGGGTCGATCGGTAAATTGGGTTGTCCAGGGAACGGACGGGGTTGGAATGGCGCCAAACCTGGTTTGGCTGCGGGTGAAGGTATGCTGGACTGATTACTACCTTGTGTTTTTGCCTCTGTACCAATCACTTGTGGCCGACTCAACTCATTCCAAACTGTCCCATCTAGAAAATTCGGACTGCTAGCATTGGGATTTGGCAACCCCGAATGCCCTTCCCCTTGTGGGCCATTGGGTTGTGGCGAGTTGCTGGGTCCTTGCTTAGACTGTTGATGCGTCCCACCCTCTGGTGCCAACCCATCCACATCCACCAAAACCACAGGATTATTCGCCGCATAAGAAAATGGCGTAGCAAAAGGCATTTCCCCAGCCAACGGATCAATACTCACAAACCGACAACTCCAGCAAGCATAATACCGCGCACCATAATAATATAGTCCCGATTCCTCATCGCGCTCCTTCCCATTGTACCGATACCGCTTGATCGCATAAGACCCAAACGAAGTCTCCCCAAATGGGAAATACTCCTCTCGATTTATCAAAGAACTATTCGCATCGACCGAGAAGGTCGAGTTCCCAAGGTGGTCTTCCAAGTTGTAAACCTTGGCATCCCACTGACTACCAGACCATGTAGTCCCAAAGACCTTGACCCGAGCGACCCGGCTCCGGCCATCCATGACATGGACTTCATTGAACTCCTCGTCACGGACGTTGGAACTGTCGAGCTTGTAAATATACTCGAATCCCCCATCAATATAAACCGTCACTTCCTTCAACGAAGAAGATTTCCGCACCACCTTCTTCACGCGATTCCCGCCAGCATCATACAGGTAGGCCGCAGTCGTCGTACCCTCTGAGAAACCCCTCATCCGATCCCCATAATCCCACTCAAACGACCGCCCAGCGCCCTCGCTGAGCATATTGCCGTTGTCATCGAACGTGTAACTGACCGTAGTACCACCAAAATTGATCTCAGTCGCAAGATTGGAAAGCTGATATGCTGTACTTCCGACATTGTTCCAGTCATTGAAAACGCGATGGAAGCGGTTGGCAATCGTCCCGTCGTGGTACAAATCCAGCATGTTGCCGAGCTTGTCATACTTGTAGCTGCGCGTATAGGCCCGCGTCCCCGTATGCGATGCGTCAGGCACGGAATAGCTCTCGTTCCAGGGATCTGAGACATTCCCAAAACTGCCAGACTCGCGCCCGGTAGCCAGCACAAGACGATATAGCGCGTCATTCTTTCATTATATCGCATTTCAAAGAACATTATCAAAACCTCGATTGCTGTAAACCAAGGCCACTTGCAACAGCCGGCAGGTACTTTGACCCATTACCCACCCATATGTTCAATCCTTCGGGCCAAAACATAGTATTCGGAAGGATCCCCATCACTCCTTAATTGGAACTTTTGATATCCATTCTCGTCACGTTCATCAGTCCATACGTCAATGCCTTCAAACCATTTTGGCAAAAAGAATATCTCAACATCAATGAATTTTAGGACAAATGGACTCGTTCCAAAGTCAAGCAGGTACAAGGAGGTGGGTTCGTCCTCCATGATGTCTATCGTATGATCAGAACTACTTTTGTAGCGTTGCATTCTAAAATTCATTAAGTTTCTTCAATAAACATTGATGCGCAAAGGATGAAAAATATTCTTTGCGAGGTCTCCAGAACAAATAAACGATCACCAAAACGAAGGAATTCAGGATTAATCCGCTGGCGTAGGGACTCGAATTCTGTTGCTAATGCCTCTTTGACAATGATACCGTCAAATCTTGTTGGCAATTCAAAAACCGATGGCAATACAAAAAACAAATCGATTTCTGGTGTCTTTTCACAAGAGGAAATCTGTAAAAGTCTCCCCTCTAATTTTCCTAGATTTCGAATTTCAAATTGTAGATCAGATCTAAATATCATTTTTTTTATTGGTAAAAAGATCGTGTGGCATTTGGAGGTGTACCTTCGTAATAGGTAATTTTGCCCATCAAGATTAAATGCTTTGACCACTGATATTCATATGCTGTGTGTGGATAGAGCCATGCGGCTTCCCCTCCTGAACTAGTATTTTCATCAGTCAACTCTAAGCCTTTGGGGAGTTTCCTAAGCATATGAAAATGGATATTTGGATAAAGTGCAAGTGCTTCAAGTGCGAGAGTTAATCCACCTTTATGACCTATCTTGCCAGAATTAATCTGAGCTTGAGTTACTCCAAGTTCCAAATCAAGGTCGCTCCAAGAAGTGAAGGCATGTGCACTAACTTGGCTCGCAAATTTTTTTAGATATAAGCTATGCCCCAAAGCAATATGAATCGGAGGCAATGGAGGTGGTAGTTTTGTATCTGGGTCAGTATCTGGTATTCCAATCGGTACAGGGGCGGGTGCTCCAACTGGGTTTCCGCTTGGATTGTTGGCATTCCCAGTTCCACCTGGCTCGCTGCCTTCATCGCTGGAGGCTTCACCTTTGTCCGGCTTTGTCGCTCCGTTTCCTTGGTAGGGGCCATAGACGTGGTCAAAATCACTAGCAAGCAACTTGTAAAACAAATATCCTGCTCCAATAGCTCCAGCACCTATGCCCAGCTCGCCCATTCCAATCGAGCCGCCAAGTTGCAATCCCATTGGTAATGAAGCGATGGATTTAGCATCGGAACTGAAGTCAATGGTCCTGCTACCATGCATCCGGTACAGAATCTCGTCTCTTTTTCCCGGATTGGTCTGCAGAAAGTCAGGAGAGCAATAACCGTTGATAGCTACCCTCGCCCATGTGGGTCCTGTTCCCGTGATTTTTTGAATAGGGTTTGGCTTTCCAGGCCCATCAGCAGGAGTGATTGTAGTTCCTTCAAGTGGCTTCGAAAGCTCTGTTTCACCATTTGAATCCTTG
>JANORP010000260.1:0-20991 GCA_031415375.1 Bacteroidota bacterium
CAGTGCCATGCTAGACGGCGTCTGGCACGAATGGATCGGGGCAGATGGCATGCAGGCCCACTTTGACTACAACAATCCAGAGATCTGGTTTGGCACGATCCAATTTGGCAACCTCCAACGCACCAACCAAGGCGGGCAAAATGCAGAGGATGTCTCACCAAGCGCCAATGGAACTTGGATCACCCCCTCGGTCATCGACCCGAGCAATGAAAACACCTTGTTCATTGCTTATGACTCGATCTTCAAAAGCAATGACAATGGCGACACATGGCAGGGATTGGCTGCCCTTGCTGGGGGCAACCACGATGAGATTGCCATTGCCCCGAGCGACTCCAACCGGCTCTATGTCTCCCGCAGCAGCGAGATCAAGCGCAGCACCGACAATGGCCATACTTGGACCTATATCAATGCTGGCCTCCCCAACCAATACATCAACCGCATCGCGGTGCATCCTGACAACCCCGATCAGGTCGCCATCTGCATGAGTGGATTCAACGGTGCCAACAAGGTCTTTGCCAGCACCAATGGCGGCACCAATTGGACCAACCTCACCGGCAACCTCCCCAACCTGCCAGCCGATGCGCTTGCATTCACAGAGGGGCCGCCCGTGCGCATGCTCCTCGGCATGGACGTGGCCGTGTACTATGCAGATGCAGGCACGAGCGTGTGGACGCTCTATGCCGATAGCTTGCCAGCTGTGGTCATCAACGATCTGGAAGTGCTCGAAGGCGCAGGCCTCATCCGTGTAGGCACTTGGGGACGTGGTGTATGGGAAGCGCCGATCCCGGGCCGCGAAGGCAAGCCGCAAATCGTGAAGGTGATCATGGACCCCGCGAGTTTCGGCCCACGTCCCAAGCCCGCCGACACTGTGCAGATCACAGCCGTAATCCGCAACACAGGAGGCATCCAAGCCGCAACCTTGCGCTGGGGCACCAGCGTGGGCAGCCAACCCCAGTTGCTCGCCATGCAGCATCTCCAAGGCGACACCTTCCGCACACAGATTCCACCCCAGCCAGAGGGCACCCACGTCTATTACCGCATCACAGGCACGGCCCCCAATGGCGACAGTGCACGCACAGAGCGCCTCATGTATTTGGTCAAGGCTGCCATTCCATGTGCAGCAGCTGGCGCGGCGGGTACATCATTCGATTTCATTGATACGGTGCGCGTAGCGATGCTCAACAATGCGACGGGGCAAGACTACTACGGCGATTTCCGCACAATCTACACCGATCTATTCCGCGACAGTACCTACGCATTCATGGCTTCGCTCAACTATTCCTTCAGCTCAGATTCCATGTTTCTTTGGCTTGATTGGAACCATGACGGAGATTTTCAAGCCAGCGAGCAGGTGGTCATGAGCAATCTGGATGGCGACCACAAGAGCTACGCCACATTCACCGTGCCCCACGTGCCATTGGTTCCAGATACAGTCGTGATGCGCGTGCGCTGCATCTATGGCAGCAACCTCGTGGCCGATCCTTGCAACGACTACTTTGGCGAAGTCGAGGACTACAGCATGGTCCTACGCGACGTCTTGATGGTCGGCATGCAAGACGCCATGAACGAAGGCCTTGTCTTGATCCCAAATCCCGCCAACGAGGTGGTGACCATCAGTTGGGTCATCGAGGACCTAGGACCGGCCACCGTGAAATTGATCGACCTCCAAGGCCGATCACTCCGCCAGACGATGCCCACCATGGACTCCAACTGCAACCTAGACCTCAAGGGTCTCGCACAAGGCATCTACATCATCGAGGTCCTGAAAGGCGGATCCATCAAAAGACAAAGACTTCAAATCACCAATTAAGCTGAATTTACAGGACTACCCGAGTCACATTTTGTGTTGAATTTTGGAGGGGAATCCAGAATTCAACACAAAACAGAATTCTGAAAACCCTGCTCAGAATTGGAAGTAAATAAACGGCTGCAAGTCGCTTGAAATCGCCTGATAGATTGCAAACACAATCACCACGGTGAGCAGCGTCTTCAAGACAATGTGCATCGACGCAAAGCGATCGATGGCCATGTCCTTCATCCAGGCGGGTGCCCAATGGATCACCATGCCCACATACATCACATAAAACACCTTGAAATAATTGTCGATCACGGCAGGGATATGCTGGAAGCCAAAGTTGGTTGTGATGTTGTGAAGCAGCGCATTGGCTGTTTCCAGATCGGGTGAGCGAAACCAGATGCGGGTGAATGAAATGAAACTGAAGGTGAAAAACACCGACCACGCCACCCAATACCATTGTTGCTTGCCCTCATAGGGGCTGATGCGCTTCCAATATTTGTACAACACCAATGCCGATCCATTCCAGGCTGCCCAGATGATAAACATCCAGCTTGCCCCGTGCCAAAATCCGCCGAGGAGCATCGTGATGAGGAGGTTGGCGCTCACCGCTAGTTCCAAGCGTGTCTCGGGAAATTTGTAATCCAAAAAGAGCAGCACCACAGCCACACCCACGCTAGCCATCAAGATCGCCGGCAGCTGATCCCAGCCAAATATCCCCAGCGCGACGATTGGCAAGATGGCATAGAAGCCCCAAGTGACCCAGCTCGCACCCTTGTTGCCACCCAAGGGTTTGTACAAATAATCGCGCAACCAGGTCGAGAGTGAAATATGCCAACGCCGCCAAAACTCGGCCACACTTCGGGCCTTGTAGGGCGAGTTGAAATTCACTGGCAAGCGGAAGCCCATCAGCAGCGAAATGCCGATTGCGATATCTGTATAGCCCGAGAAGTCGGCATACACCTGCAAAGAATAGCCATACACGCCCATCAGATTTTCGAAGCCTGTGAAAAGCTCTGGGTTCGCAAAAATGCGGTCCACAAAGTTCACGGCAATGAAATCAGCCAAGATCAGTTTCTTTACCAAGCCCTTGAGCACCCAAAATACTGCGATGCTAAACTCGCGCTTGGAGACGCGGTAGGGCTCGTAGATCTGCGGGATAAACTCCGATGCACGCACGATCGGTCCAGCCACCAGTTGGGGAAAATAGGAAACAAAAAAACCAAAGTCCAAAATGTTGCGCACGGGCTTCACATCGCCGCGATAGACATCGATCGCGTAGGAGATTGTCTGGAACGTGAAGAATGAGACGCCCACAGGGGGGATCAGACGGTCGATCGGGAAACTCTTGCCCAGCTTGATGTGCAAGAAATCGGCCATCGAATTCATCCAAGCATTGAAGTGATTGTGGTACGCTACACTGGTACCAAACATATCGTTGAACGACTCAGTGAAGAAATAGCTATACTTAAAATAGCTCAGCACCAACAAGTTATAGACGATGGCAAATATCAGAAAAGCCAGCTTGGAGGATTTTTTGGAAGCGCGATGGATCGATAGGCCGATGAAATAATCGATCACCGTCGAGGAGAGCAGCAATACAAAAAAGAAACTGCCCGTCTTATAATAGAAGAAAATGCTCGCCAAAAACAGAAAGGAATTGCGGGCCAGACGATGCGGGTGGATGACAGAAAATACCGCCAACACAGCGGCATAAAATCCCCAAAAGAAAAATTGCGTGAACAACAAGGGTGTCTTGAGATCCAATCCAAATATGTCGCGCAACAGTTCCAATGTATGGGTCCCTATTTTTGATTGGCTTGATAAACGACACGCAGATGCTGCTCATAAGACTGCATCAACGCGCCAAACATGAGATCGCCCACGAGTTCATACCCAGGCTTGAGCAAATGGATCTTGTCTGAATTACCAAGGCCAGCGGTGATCCATTCCTTGATCGAACCCAGTCCACCCATCACCTCAAAGAGATCCCAGACCACAGCATCGTGCCTCTTGGCGAGCTTGAGCATCGATGTACGCACCTTTTCCGCATTCTTGTTGGGATATTTTTTCTGGTAATAGGTGTCATTGTTGGTGGTGAAGAGCACCGCCGCATCGGGCGCGGCACGGTGTACCCGCGCCACAAGCGAGTCGTAGTTGCGCTCAAACAAGTGGCTGTCGAACTCTGTGGTGTTGGCATCATTGATGCCGACCGAAAAGATCACGATATCAGGGCCGATCGCATGCAAATGCTGCTCCAGCAGGTTGCAATGCAGGTAGCTTTTGGTCGCTGCACCATTGACCCCCATCGCGTGATACACAAATCCAGGATCATCACTCTCCAAGCTGATTCCAAACAGCGTGAAATGGTTTTGCCAAGGTGCGGTCTTCTTGATCTCCAACTCGATATAGGTCTGGAAGCTGCTCAATCTAAATTGCGTGCAGCCGTCTTGCACCATTGGTTCCGCCTTGCTGCTCACCCCGGCATTGATGACCCGCACACTGTAGGAGCTGCTGTCCATGCTATGAAAGACCCGCACACGGTTGGACTCATACTGCGGATAACCCGCTCCCCTGAAACTGATCTTGATGCGGCACAGACTGTCATGTGTCGTCGCCGAAATCCCCGTCAACCCTAGGTCGCAAGCACGGTTCCATTGCACATTGCGGCAAGCATCCCATGTGCCCGTATATTCTGGCTGGAAATTATAGGGATTGTTGGTATGGGCCATCGTATAGGGGAACAAGAGCCCACGCGTGGCCTCTGTCCCAGGAAAAAAATGCTGCAACCGTTGCCGCATCCGATCGCTCCACATATCGGCTTGCAAGTGCGAGCCGCCGATGTGTACAAAATGGGCTTGCCCCATTCCTGTAAACAAAATTTTATCAAACTTGGCAAACAGCTTTTCCAAAGCATCGGGTGACCCAGGAAAGATAAGCTGATTTTTGTCGAGGTGCATGAAGGGATAACGCGCCACCGCATAGGGGTCGTCTTGCTGTGCAGGGAGGCAGAGCCACGCACACAGCGCCGCCACACTTGCCAGCAAGCGCATCAGCATCCGCGCTGCGTAGTGGTGATATGAGGCAAATGACTTCAATTGACCCGTGCTCGGTGATAGGCCTCATAGTCGGCCATGAAGGATTTGATAAATGCCTCCGCAATGATGCGCGCACCTTGAGGTGAGAAATGTACATAGTCTGCCGCCGCCAATGCTGGGTCGGCCTCGGCCCACTCGATCATCGAATTTTGGCCGCCCATGGCTTCATAGATGTCAAAAAATGCTGCGCCAGCATCAAAGGCTGCTTTGCGCAAAGCGTCGCGCACGTGCACCAAGTTGGGATAGGTCTGCATTTTTCCCTCGACCTTGGTGCTCATGTCGCTCGGCCCGATCACGATGATCGCCGCCTCGGGAAACAACCGCTTGAGGTATTCGATCTGCCCCTTGAAACTGCTGCCATAACCGTATGCCGCCTTGGAATCCTTGATGTAAGGCACGGTATTGCCCCCATATTGCAGCAAGAGCAATTTTGGATTCAAGCTGTCCATCATCGGCTTGAAAGGCACTGTCTCCAAGGCTGTAAATGAGGTGCCTGAGCTGCCGCGCATCGAGATATTGTCAAGCGCAACGCCGCCTTTGCCCTCCAGGCTCAAACCATAAATATCTGGACTGTCAAAACCCTCCATGATGATCATGATCTTGCCCGGCGTCCGGTCAAAGTTCCATTGCTTCACTTTCAAAGTCTTGTTAGCGAGAAGGTTGTCGTCTGAAAACAAGACATCGTCCAAAAAGACCTTGACATTCACATCACTGCGGTTGAAGCCATAGTACATCTTAAGGGTATTGTAGGTCTTGCTCGGGGCATAGGCCGCCCGGGAGACACTCAGGCTCACCCAACCAGTCTGCATCTCAGTTTCGGTGTAGGCGCTGTCGGGGACAATGGGTGCAAATCGGCTGAAGGTCGCCATAGCGCCATAGCGACGATGCTTGACCGACTTATCTGTGCCGCCATACTGCGCATAGCGCTGCATGGATTCGGCATATTCGACCACCACCGACATCGAGCTCGTGAGTGGCTTGGCAGCCACCAAGCCAGGCCCAGTGCCACCAAAGCGTTCCTGCAAACGTGCCCTGAACAGCGAACTCATGCGATCACCTTCGATTTGCGAATCGCCAAAATGCAACACGCGCACAGGCTTGCTGCCTTCACTAGAGCGCTCCATCGCCTCAAAGGCTGGAAAAAGCATGCTTGGATCCTCGTTGGCATACTGAATCGTCTTGGGTTGCCGATCCATATTCGCAGCTTTCCTGAATTGGCCACTCGTGTCTAGACTGGCTGCCCGCAGGGTATCATCGGTGCCATTCAGATCAGCCAATATTTCAGTGATGTCTTTGACCTTGGTCGTATCTGTGGCAAAAAAATCATGCAACGTGGGGAAATAAAGCGTGAATTCCGGCGAAATCTGCACGCCCAATCCCTTGACAGACAGTGCAGGCACCTTCAATCCTCCTTGCGGGAAGATCGCAGCGATCCCCGCCAGCACCAAGATCACCGAACCCACGAAGCATAACACATACCATGGTTGTATGCTAGCCGCCGTGTCATCCTTATGGGGTTGCGCTGGTTTCACTTGGCAACCTGAGGGATTTTGAGTTTCATGCCGGGCTGCAATTTGGGTGTCACGCCATTGGCTTTCATGATCGCCTCAGAGGTCACTCCAGGGTATTGCTTGGCGATCAACCATAGGTTTTCGCCAGACTTGACGGTGTGCCAGGTAAAAGCGCCAGTGCTCGGCTGCACCACGACTTTGGGAACTGGCGCGGGAGCCGTGCCGCCTACCATCGCCTGCTTTTGCGCAAAGCTCATGCCTTCGACCTTGTTCATCGCAGTAAACTGCGCCTTGGGAACAAAGATCGTGAGCTTGTCACCCGCCTTGATCTGGTCGCTACGCAACCCATTCATCTCCCGCAAATCCTTGACCGGGATGCCAAACCACTGCGCGATCAACCCCGTGTTGTCGCCAGACTTGATTGTGTAGATCACAGGCAAGGTCCCCACGGGTGGCGAATAGGGTTTTGGAGCCACTGGAGTCACCAGAATCGGCTTGGGCTTGAGGATCTCATTGGTCTCGCCACTTGTCGCAGCTGCCTTGGGCTCAGGCCTTTTCACGATCACGGCAGCCGTATGTGACTGCATCGTGTAGATGGAATCTTTGAGGGCCGCAAACCGTTGTCCATAACCTTGCGGCAAGCACAACTGCACGGGCATGTTGATGCCTGGTATGATTTCAGTACGACACACAGGGTTCATATTGCGCAGCTGATCCTCAGGGATGCCCAAGGCACTGGCCACATAAGAGAAGCGAAGGGGTTCCTGAAGTTGGATACGGTCAGGCAATGGCATCGCCTCCATTGCAAGCGGCCTTAGACCCAATTTCTTGACATGCGTCACGACATAGGCTGCAGCAGCAAATGCCGACACATAATCACGCCCGCTTTCAGGCAAGTAGGGATAGAGTTGCTCAAAGTTGGCCCCGTCCCCTGCACGCTGGCGTGCACGCGTCACACCCGCAGGGCCACAGGTGTAGGCAGCCACAGCCAGCGCCCAATCATGATAGGTTTTGTGTAGCTCGGCCAGATAACTCAGCGCTGCACGCGTGCTCTTGTACAAGTCGCGCCGCTCATCGACCGTGGTGTTGCAAATGAGACCTTGGCGCGTAGCCACATAATAATTGAGCTGCCACAAGCCAGCGGCGCCGTCTTTGGAGATCGCACGCAAATGAAAGGCAGACAAGGCTGCTGGCAGCAAACCCAAAATGGTCGGCATGCGCAACTCAGTAATCTTGCGCTCAATCACAGGGGCGTAAATCGTCGCGACCCCGAGCATCGCCTCGGTACTGCTGCGACGTTGTTGTGTATAAAGGAGGATGAAATCCCGCACCCGGCGGTTGTATTCGACCTTCACCTCGCCCATCACATACTTGAGTTCCACCCCCAATACATCGTCATCAGGCAATGGCAAGTTCTGAAACTCTGGGCCCATATTCTTATTGGGCGCGTTGGCTCTTGAATTCACGACTTCCCAGCTGCTCTCCAGCCCATCCAAATGCAAAATGAGCTGTGCTTGCGCACTGATCGCATGGTTTGTGGAGATGATCTGGGCAAATGAGCAAGCAACGGCACATACAGCGACCATGCTACAGAGCATGCGCTTGAGGTAGTCGTTGTTTAGCTGTGTGAATCCCACGATCCGAAATTAGGAAAAATCCGCGCCCATCCACGCGCAAACTTCATCTTTGCACTGCAAGCATTGCTATTTTGGGCTCAATTCATCAAAATGGCGTGCCACCTCGGGCTTGAGAATGCGTGTCCAGAGCGCATAACCCTCTTGATTCATGTGCAATGAATCGCTCAAAAAGAGCTCCGGCCTTGCAAATCCTTGCCGATTGAGCATCGCTTTGCCTACATCGACATACCACATGCGCTTTTGCGTTTCGATATAGGACTGGATCAATCGGTTGGACTGCTGAAACTTGGCCCAATATTTCCACCGCAAGGGAGAGGGCTTCATGGAAATGAACAATATCCCGGTCCCAGGCAGCTTTTGGCGCATGGCGTTGGCAAATGTTTTGAAGTCATTGAGCGGCATCTCGGCAGGATACTTGTCGTTGGCGATGTCATTTTCACCGCAGTAGAAGACGATCAGTTTGGGCCGTAGGGGCACGATCATGCGCGTGGCATTATGGGTCACCTGCTTGATGATCGCGCCACCAAAGCCACGATTCACTACGGGCAACGGTGCCATGTCGCTCGTGAGGCTGTCCCATTTACGAATGCTGGAACTGCCCGCAAAGACAATTCCATCTCGGGGTTCGTTCCCTTCCAAGGCTTTGGCTTCCAAAGCAGCGATCTCCGGTTCAAATTGCGCCAGCTGCTCGGCGCTCATCGCCACATCCCCAATCGGGATTGCCGACTCGGTCGCCCGCGGCCTATGCCCAGTCGTGCAAGCAATTAGCAGCAAGATCACTAGCGACACAGACAACCCTTTCAAGACCAAGTAAGGCATCCTTTTGGGACCGAACAATTTCACTGTCATGGAATCCAATTTTTACCAACCGCTAATCTAAGTCATCATCGCTGAATAATACTGCAATTGTGGCGCTAGAGTTGCGGTGATGCTTGGAAAGATGCGGCTGACAAAAGGTATTGGAAAAGATCACCATCGCGCGCAGCCACCGGGGGCAGTTGTGAAGACAAACTCGGCAGCTGTTCGTCGGCCCACAACAACGCGGTGGGCCGGCGAACGAGCATTTTGATCATAGATTTGGCGTCGCAGAATCATCGCTTGGCGGCCAATATCGTTCGTCGGCCCTCAAACTTGGCTTTGGGGCCGCGCCCACCTGTGGAGGGAGGGCCAACGAGCAATGCAATTCCTGCGCCTCCCGAATTTGTCGTACACGCGATACACTTTGTGTCTCCGCCCAATCCTCAATTTTTCGTATGTTTGCGGCCATTGGAAATGGATATCGCATGAAAAAAATCCTTGTTGCAAACCGTGGTGAGATCGCTTTGCGTGTGATGCGCAGCGCGAAGGAAATGGGAATTCGCACGGTCGCCATCTTTTCTGAGGCCGATCGGCAATCTCCACACGTGAGATTTGCAGACGAGGCCTATTGTATAGGCCCTGCTCCAAGCAGCCAGAGCTATTTGCTGGGCGACAAGATCATTGCCTTGTGTTTGGAGCACGGCGTCGATGGCATTCACCCCGGTTATGGATTTTTGAGCGAAAATTCGGCATTTGCCCGCAAGGTTGGCGAGGCGGGCATCACCTTCATCGGCCCCAGCCCCGAGGCCATGGATATCATGGGCAGCAAACTCGCTGCCAAAGCTGCGGTGAAGGACTTTGATGTGCCGCTCGTTCCAGGCACGGCCGAGGCCATCAGCGACATCCCGGCCGCCAAAGCCATCGCCCAAGAAATCGGATTTCCCATCCTCATCAAGGCCAGCGCGGGTGGCGGTGGCAAAGGAATGCGCATCGTGGAGCGTATCGAGGATTTTGAAGAGCAGATGGACCGCGCTGTGAGCGAGGCCATCAGCAGCTTTGGGGATGGTGCGGTCTTCATCGAGAAATATGTCGGCTCACCGCGCCACATCGAGATCCAGGTCCTCGGCGACCAGCACGGCAATCTCCTCTACCTCTTTGAGCGGGAGTGCTCGGTGCAACGCCGCCACCAAAAAGTGGTCGAGGAGGCGCCCTCCTCCGTGCTCACGCCTGCCCTGCGCCAGCGCATGGGCGAGGCTGCTGTCGCCGTCGCACGCGCCTGCAACTACTACAATGCAGGCACAGTGGAGTTTCTCGTGGACGAGTCGCTCAACTTCTATTTCTTAGAAATGAATACCCGCCTCCAGGTAGAGCACCCCGTCACAGAGATGATCACGGGCCTCGACTTGGTACAGGAGCAGATCAAAATCGCGCGCGGCGAAACCCTGGGCATCCGCCAAGAAGACTTGCAGATCCATGGCCATGCCATCGAAATCAGGGTCTATGCCGAGGATCCCACCAACAATTTCTTGCCCGACATCGGCACGCTTGAAGTCTATAAACGACCACAAGGCCACGGCATCCGCATCGACGACGGTTTTGAGGAAGGCATGCAGATCCCGATCTACTATGACCCGATGATCGGCAAGCTCATTGCACATGCTGCCGACCGCCCCACGGCCATCGCCAAGATGCTGCGGGCCATCCGCGAGTTTGAAATCGTAGGTTTTGAGACCACTTTACGCTTTTGCGAATTTGTACTCGAGCATGAGGCGTTTGTCTCGGGCAACTTCGACACCAAATTTGTCGAAAAACATTTTAAGCCTGAGTACTTGGCCCAAGAACTCAGCCCCGCCGAAAACGAGGTGGCAGCCATCGTGGCCGCCACGATCTTGGGTACGAGCGCAGCAGCGGGTCCCGCAGCTGCCCAGGGCCAAATGCGCCAAACCCAAAGCAACTGGAAACGCAATCGCCTCTTGAATTGATCCCTCCCGATATGGCAGAGCAAGACGTCACCCATTCGCAAAAAGCCCCCGAACCCGTGGGCCATTACCCACATGCCCGTCGCGTCGGCAACCTGCTATTCTTGAGCGGCATCGGCCCTAGGGAGCGCGGCACCAAAAAAATACCAGGCGTCGAGCTGAATGAAAAAGGCGAAATCGTCTCCTACGACATCGCGATTCAGTGCAGGTCGGTTTTCGCAAATGTAAAATCGGTGCTGGAAGATGCGGGCTCCAGCTGGGACAAGATCGTCGATGTGACCGTCTATCTCACGAATATGAAAGATGATTTCCCGATCTACAACAAGCTGTGGGCTGAGTATTTTGCAGAGAACCCACCTTGTCGCACGACACTCGAAATCAATTGCCTGCCGACCCCGATCGGGATCGAATTGAAGGTAATGGCCACCGTCTGAAGCACCATCATTTCATTCGTTCACAAAACGTATCGTATAGCGCGCCAACTTGCCTTGGGAGCTATCGACATGGCCTACAAAGGTCTTGGTGTATTTGCCGCCAATCTTTGACCTCAGGAAAAAACCGAATCCAGCGATGACAAAATGCAGGCCCATCGCCGACAGCCACAACGGTCCAAAATTGTCTGTCCTGGCGAGGATCAGAAACCAGATCATGATACACAAAGCGGAATAACCCATCAGGGAATGCCCCGAAGTGCGCCAACGAATCACCAACCAGGCCATCAACCCATAAGACAAGGGCAGTACCATTGCAATGGTCAGTCCGATGGCCTCAAAACGAGAAAACCCCCAAAGGGTGCCCCAAATCTGAAAAACGAAGCCCGCAAATATCAATCCGACAAAAAAACCATGCACACCCTTGTACCTTGATCGCTGCTTCAGCGATGGTAGTTCGGCAAGTAAGGCCGCCAAATCTAGCTCGCGCCCAGGATAGGCTTGATTGAGCTCATCGTAAATTTGCTGGTGAGGCATTCCGCTTCTCACGAGCATGTCCATACGTTGTTGCAGTTCTTCTTGTGTCATCGCGGAATGATTGGTTCACACATGCGGGATGGCTCAGGCCTCAAAGCGGATCGTATGCCGCGCCCTGATCTGACCTTTACCATCTGTATATTGCTGGGAGGCCGACTTGTATTTCCCACCTAGCCGATGGCCTGGCAGCACTCCCAGAAAGCCGACTGCCGCATACAAGGCCATATCCAACCAAATGTATTGGCTGACGATGCCTTCGGGATACCTCTCCCCCGATACAGTAAGTAAGAAGAATGACAAATAACCCGCCGATTTGAAATACATCGGTTTCCAGTGAAAAATGCCATTCAAAAACAGGATGTACACGATGGCTGGGATCGCGGCAAATATCAATGCCCAGACACCCGATTGCTGACCAATCATCACAGCATTGAAGAGCTGCGTCAGTATCAGCAGCCCTTGTGCGACAATCAAAGCGCGGTGGGGCAACGCAAACCGTTGGCGTTGGGCAAGGGAAGGCAGCTCGGAAACGAGTTTTGCGATGTCGATTTCGCGACCGGGATAGGCCGCATTGAGCGCGTCATAGATTTCCTGAAAAGATCGGCCCTCTTTGATTTTGAGTTCGATTTGCTCCTCCAGCATTTTTGCATTCATGGACGTATCTGTTTTTGTTTCTCAAAAATAAGAATTTTCAGACACTTTCACACGATCAGCAATCCGCCCTCACGCAAGCGCTCGGCCATGTCGCTTTCCCAAAAGTCATCCCAGGTTGCGAAATCTTCGATCGCTGCCGCTTCAAAGGCGGTCTTGAATCCCTGCAACAAAACCTCGTAGCCAGGCCGGGCCGCCGTCAATTGCACCTGCAACCATTGCGCAAATGCAAGGCCCATCTCAAAGACGTAGTCTTCTTTGCGGTCCATAAATTCGAGCTGCCCCAGTTCGGGTTCCTCCTCCGACAGGTGTAACAGGGGTGGCTCACCCAGCCAAACAAGCAGCGCATTGCTGCGCGGCCCGTCTTCAGATTCCACGAGGCAATGCGCGATATGGTCAGGTGCAATGCTGGTGCGTGGCACCTTGTGATCAAACCATTTTTTGAGCGGCAGGTCAAATCCCGCCCCTTGCATGTAATTGAAGAGGCTTTTGCGCAATCCCTCCGAAAACAGCCCATGGTCTGCCCCCTCGGGATCATCGTGGTAGCGGTCGTTGTCGGCAAATCCGCCAAATGTCGGCCCTGACTCCATGACGCCAAAGGCTGCGGGGTCCAAGCCGACGGGACTATGGGCTGTCATCGCAAAGCGATGCCAAAAACCACTTTGCACCACGCCGTTTTCAAACAATTGCCGCACCATTTCCAGCGCATCGATGGTTTCCTGCGCAGTCTGCGTCGGGAATCCATACATGAGGTAGGCATGCACCATGATGCCTGCATCTGTGAAGGCATTGGCGACGCGCGCCACCTGCGCGACAGTCACCCCTTTTTTCATCTTGGCGAGCAACCGGTCGCTCGCGACCTCCAAGCCGCCCGAGACCGCAATACAGCCCGAGGCCTTGAGCAATTTGCACAAGTCGGGCGTGAAACTCTTCTCAAAGCGGATGTTTGTCCACCACACTACTGTGAGGTTGCGTCGCAAGATCTCCAGTGCAAGGTCGCGCATGAGCGCAGGTGGAGCGGCCTCATCTACAAAATGAAACCCATGCTGACCCGTCTGCGCGATCATTTCGGCGATGCGGTCACAGAGCAAGGCCGCTGTCATGGGTTCATAGCGCTGGATGTAGTCCAGGCTCACGTCACAAAAGCTGCATTTCCCCCAGTAGCAGCCATGTGCCAAGGTCAATTTATTCCAGCGTCCATCGCTCCACAAGCGGTGCATCGGATTCACGATCTCGATCACGCTCAGATAACTTTGCAAGGGCAGGTCGGCATAGTCGGGTGTGCCGGTCTCGCGCTGCGGAATGTCTTTTTCGAGGGTGCCGTTGTAATACACAACCCGATCACCCTCACGTGCAAAAATTCGCTTCAGCTTGCTTTTTTCGCGCTTGCCCCCGAGGTGCTCCAACAAAAACTGGATCGGCGCCTCGCCATCGTCGAGCGATAGATAATCGATGTAATCAAATACCCTTGCGTCACGCAGGGTGCGCAATTCGGTATTCGCAAAGCCGCCACCCATCACGACTTTTACATCGGGGAATTGTTGGTGCAAATATTGGCCGCACTTGAAGGCACCAAACAAATTGCCGGGGAATGGCACGCTCACCCCCACCACATCGGGCTGCCACAAAGCCATTTTTTCAGCCAAGACTTGCAGCAACACTTCCGACACCAGTGAATCCTCGGCCCGCAACGCAGCATCCAATTCATCGAAATGTGTGGCTGTGCGGCCCAGTCGCTCGGCATAGCGGCTGAACCCAAAATGTGGGTCGATGGCCTCGGTGATCAAGTCGCCCAGATCCTCCAAATACAAGGTCGCAAGATGCCGCGCCTGATCCTGGGTGCCCATGGTTCCAAAGGCCCATTCCAGGTCCTCCATGTCGGCAAAGCGCCCACCTTCCGGCAAATAGCTGCGGTCGGCGATCACATGGGCCAGCGTCGGATTTTTGTGCTGCAAATAGGCGATCACAGGATCGATCGTGCGTAAATAGGCCGCTCGCAATTGGCAAATGCGTGTGCAGTTTTCACTGAGTGCGAGGTTCATCGCGGCCACACGGTCAAATACTTGCACGAGCCCTGATCGACTGAAAAGGCGCAAAATCACCTCGATCCCCAAGTCTGCTTGATGCGCCTCGTGCCCGATCGTCTTCAAAAAACCTTGGAGGTAAGCTGTCGCCGGATACGGTGTATTGAGCTGTGTAAATGGCGGCGTGACGAGCAGTACCTTCATCGCAATCGGTGATCTGTATATGCGTCCATGCAGTATCAGCCTTTATTGGGCTGCCGATGGACTGAGCTTGACCTGCATCCAAATGCGCACAGCCGAGGGGCCACTGTTGCTGGCGCGGGCTGTGCTCATCGCGGAGTTGCTCATGCCGCCCATGTTGCCGCCGGGCTGCATATTGGGGTTCATCGTGTTATTGGTTTGGCCAGGCATGCCTGCGCCCATGCTACCGCCTGGCACGCCTCCCGTGGCGCTCATGTCGCTCCCGCTTGGCTTCTGGTCATCGGGTGCACTGGGAATTTCCAGCATCACATTGAGGCTGGGCAAATCTTCGGGGCGCTCTGCTCCTAGCAGCTTGAACGGCACGCCTACCAGATAGACCAGCACATCCATGCTGTCCATACCCGCCTTGCAGATGACGTTCTCGGCATTGATGCCCAAGTCGATGGCACGCGTTTCATCCCCTTGGTGCCAGATGGCCGTCGTCGCCGGGGGAAACAGATTGCGCTGCAAATACCCGCCTTGCACCATCGCATCGTCTTGCATCGGCATGCTAGGCCCAGGGCCTTGGTCATAGACTGGATACTTCAAATAGCGAGGTGCTTTTTTCTTGCCCTCTGTATCAAAATGCACGATTGCACCATACTTGCGGATGCGCATGATCGTCCCATAATTGTCGGTGTCAAAGCGCAGATAGACATGCGAGTTATCATTGCTCACCATATACCTGATCTTGGAGGTCGCATCGTAATGTGCGTTCATCACCAAGCTGATGCCTTCCTTTTCACGGGGAGCATTTACCAAGGGCAATTTGGTGCAGGCCATCATCGCCATCAGGGTCACCAATAATCCAAATACGCTAGCCTTCATGTTCACTTGATTCACAAGCAAATCTAAGCTTTCTTTTTGGCTTCATTCGGGTGAATGCAGGTAAATCTCATTGCCCTCGGTATCCAGGAAGCCGCCCACATAGCCCATGCCTGGCGCAATGAGAAATTTAGGCCGACTCACCTGTCCGCCTGCGGACTCGACGCGGTCCAAGACCACTGTCAGGTCTTTTCCACCATTCAAATACACCTTTGGGCCTAGCCGAGAGGGAGTGTATTGCCCATCAAACTGCAAGATGGCACCACCGACCCCGCCTTTTTCCTGATCGTGGAGTAAGATCCCCATCCGCCCGGGCCCCATCGGCATCTCAGGCATCTCATAGTCAAAAATGGCGCTGTAAAAGGCTTTGGCACGCTCAAAGTCCAAGACAGGAATCTCAAACCAAGCGATAGCGTTGTGTAGCATTTCCATGGGGCATGTAATATTGCTGCGAATGAAACCCATTCATCCTGAGACTGCAATCTAGACAAAATATCATTCTCAAAAAAAGCCAGCGGTTTGGCTTAGGCAATCACGTGAGACTTGCCAGCAGTCCAGTTCGCAAGGAACAGGACTGCCGCTAGCCACGGGTCTCCCGAGCGTGCGAGCAATTTGTTTCCATTCGATAGACGTCTGGACTCGTCACCTTGCAAATGAAAAAATCATAGAAACGACATTGGCGACGAGTTGCCCCGCCGCCAATGTGGTTTCAAGCACGCTGCTTCAGCGTCATTCCTTCACAAACCTGATCACCGTCTGCTGGGTCTTGTTGCGCCGGAAGGTTGAGATTTTCATCAAATATGGGGCGGCTGCAAGGTCGCTCAGATCAAAGGCTGCCACATCCATCAAATGCGCCATGTCATAAGACTTGATCTTCTGGCCAAACATGTTCCAAATCTCGACCTGCAATGGCCAATCGATCGGACTCAAGCTGCGCAGATTTACCGTGCCCATCGTCGGATTAGGATACAGGGTCAATCCTTCAAGATTTTCCACGGCTTCCTCGATCGCGACCAGATCAAAGAAGACCGAGTCACTCCTACCGCTGCAGCCATTGGCATCGGTGACAGTCACGCCATACCAGCCACCAATGGCGGGGATATGGGTCGCCCCATTCGCTCCCGGCAACAAGTTGCCGTTGAAGTTCCATTGGTAAGTGCTATAAGGCTGTGATGTCGAGAAAACGCCACTGATCAAAAGAACGACTGGCGTCGGTGGTGCTGCTGCGGTTACGTTGACTGGTGGACTTACTTTGGTACAACCTGCAGCATTGGATACGGTCACTTGGAAAGTGCCTGCGGCAGTCACTGAAATGGTCTGCGTCGTGGCGCCATTGCTCCACAAATAAGTCGCGTAGCCGCTTCCTGCATCCAAGATCAAGTTGCTCCCGTTGCAAACAACTGCATTGGGCCCAGGTACAATCACTGGAAGTGGGTCTGTCCACGGCAGGAAGTTCACAATGACCGTGTCACGCACGGTGCATCCATGGTTGTCGATCGCCGAGAGCGAGATCGGCCCGCCGATGCCTGTGACAGAGATCGAAGCGGTCGTTGCACCCGTGCTCCAGACATAGTTCGTGAGGCCCGCTGCACCCACCAATTGCACCGTTTCGCCTGGGCAGATCGTGAGTGAACCATTGACGGTGATGATGTTGTTGTTCACCACAAATTGGTTGATCACTACCGTGTCTATACCTTGGCAGCCAGCGGCCGAGGTGACGGTGCAAATATAGGTGCCTGGTGTAGCTGTGAGTACCGATGGGCTGATGCTGCCATTGCTCCATGCATAGGTGCTGAATGTCGTCGGTGCCTGCAACAAGACTGGGATTCCAGGGCAAACCGTTACATCCGGGCCGAGGGTGAATACAGGTGTAGCTGACTGTTGCAGGCTGAAGATCGCCGATGCGGCACATCCCATCGTGTCGGTCACTGTCACCCCATAATTGCCTGCGGGCAGTGCCACGATGCTACTCGTTGTATAGCCCGTGGTCCAGTAGTAGCTGTAGGGTGCGCAAGCCTGTCCACCAGTGGCGTTTGCAATCAAAGTGCCACTAGAATCACCTTGGCAGACCGAGCTGTCGCCGACAATTGTGACGCTGAGCGGTGCTGGAGCAGTGAGAACAATATTGCCCGAGGCAGTGCTATTGCGTGCATCGGTCACAGTCACTTGATAGCTACCCGCGCCAAGGCCAGCGACGTTGGCGGTCGTGGCACCATTGCTCCAGAGGTAGGTATATGGCAAGCATCCGCCCGACACCGTGCTGGTGATAGCTGCATTGCTGCTGCTGGCACAGTTCAGGTGATAACCACAGCCTTGCAGGGCGCTCGCCACATTGATTTGCAACGGTTGCGTATTTACGGTCACTGTGAACGTGCAGGTTCCCGTATTGCCACTGTTGTCGGTCGCCGTATAGGTCACGGTGGTGGTTCCCACGACAAACAAAGTGCCCGATGCTTGGCTACTGCTGATCGATTGCACCGTGCAGTTATCACTTGCTGTCGGCAACACCCAAGTCGCCACGGCACCACACAGCGAGCTGTCGGCAAGCAGGGTCTGGTTGGCGGGGCAAGTGATCGTCGGACGCACTTGGTCTTGAACGATGACGGTCGTTGCACAAGTACCCGTGTTCCCGTTCACGTCGGTGACGGTCAAGACAACGTTGTTGCTGCCCAGGTTGGCACAGGTGAATGCATTCAAACTCAGACTCAATGTACTGACCCCGCAAGCATCTGTCGAGCCGTTGTTCACACTGCTTGCGGTGATGCTACCAGTGCCCGTGTTATTCAATTGCACCGTTACACTCTGGCAGATCGCCACAGGTGCGATGAGGTCCACGACAGTCACAACCGCATTGCAAGTAGCCGTGTTGCCGTTCAAGTCGGTTGCTGTGAGGGTGACGGTGTTGGCACCGACATTGGCACAGGTGAAGGCACTCACACTCAGGCCGACACTGCTGATGCCACAGGCATCAGTGCTGCCATTGTTCACCGCAGCGGCAGTTGTGCTACCACTGCCAGTGTTGCCGAGTTGCACGGTCACGTTTTGGCAATTTGCCACTGGGGCGACCTGGTCTTGCACGCTGATCACTTGTGAGCAGGTCGAGACATTACCATTGACGTCGGTCACGGAGAGGATCACGGTATTTGCGCCGACCTGTGCACAACCAAAGCTCGCCTGGTTGAGCACGAGCGATTGGATGCCGCAAGCGTCCGAAGAGCCATTGTTTACAGCAGCCGCAGTGGTATTGCCGACACCTGTATTGTTGAGTTGCACTGTCACGCTTTGGCAGATTGCCACTGGAGCGATATTGTCTTGCACCGTGACAATGGTGCTACAGGTACTGCTATTGCCACTGCCGTCTGTCACGGTCAACGTTTCGATGTTGACCCCGACCTCTGCACAGACAAAACTCGACTGGCTCAAACTATAGATCTGGATTCCGCAGGCATCGAGAGAGGCAGCTCCCACGGCGAGGCCAGTGGTGCTACCGTTACCTGCGGCATTCAATTGCACCGTCACGTTTTGGCAAATGGCGTCTGGCGCTATATTGTCCACGACTGTGATGATGGCATTGCAAGAACCCGTATTGCCATTTACATCCGTCGCCAATAGCGCGACTGTGTTGGCACCGACATTGGCACAGGTAAAATTGGATTGCGTCAGGCTGAACGATGCAACACCGCAGGCGTCAGATGAGCCATTGTTCACTGCGTTCACCGTCGTGATACCGTTACCTGTATTGTCGAGCTGAACAGTGACGTTGTTACAAAGAATGATGGGTGCAACGGTATCAAGCACAGTTACGATGGTCGAGCACGTGCTACTATTGCCATTCATATCCGTCACCGTCAGGATCTCCGTGTTGGCCCCCACCTCTGAGCAGAAGAAGGACGTCTGGCTCAAGGCTAGTGTCGCGATCCCACAGGCATCACTAGAACCATTGTTTACGACAACTGCTGCAAGCGAACCATCGCCGTTGACATCCAATCGTACAGTCACGTTTTGGCAGATCGCTATCGGGGCTACATTGTCTTGCACCGTGACAGTCGTATTGCAGGTTCCCGTATTGCCATTCACATCGGTAATGGTCAAGATCTCAGTATTCGTACCGACTTCAGAACAACCAAAAGTGATTTGGCTCAAATTGAAACTGGCGATCCCACAAGCGTCGCTCGATCCATTGTTCACGGCCAAGGCTGTCGTCGATCCCATGCCCGTATTGCTCAACTGCACGGTCACGTTTTGGCAAATCGCCACCGGTACGACGTTGTCCTGCACTGTAATCGTCGTGGTACAGGTGCTGCTGTTGCCGTTCACATCCGTCACCGTCAATACCTCGATGTTTGAACCGACCTCAGAGCAAGCGAATGTGGATTGGCTCAAACTCAGGGAAGCGATGCCGCAGATGTCGCTGCTGCCGTTGTTGACTGCGGCGGCGGTCGTCAAACCCGTCCCAGTGCTGTTCAGTTGCACCGTCACGTTCTGGCAGGTTGCAATCGGGGCCACATTGTCCTGCACGATGATGGTGGCAGCGCAAGTACTGCTGTTGCCGTTCACATCGGTTACGGTGAGGATTACGTTGTTGACACCGATATTGGCGCAGGTAAATGTGCTGACGTTCAAACTGAGGCTACCAATACCACAAGCATCACTAGAGCCATTGTCAACAGCGGCGGCAGCTGTACTGCCTGAGCCTGTATTCGATAGCTGCACGGTGGCATTCTGGCAAAGGGCGACCGGGGCGACATTGTCCTGCACCGTGATGGTCGTGCTGCAGGTGCTGCTGTTGCCGTTCACGTCGGTCACCGTCAATATCTCGGTGTTCGCGCCGACCTCACTGCAGACGAAGCTCGCCTGGCTCAGGGACAGGGTCGCGATCCCGCAGGCGTCGCTGCTGCCGTTGTTCACTGCCGTGGCGGTCGTCGTGCCTGTGCCCGTGTTGTTCAGCTGCACTGTCACGTTTTGGCAGATGGCGACCGGGACGACATTGTCCTGCACCGTGACCGTCGTCGTGCAGGTGCTGCTGTTGCCGTTCACGTCGGTCACTGTCAGTACCTCGGTGTTCGCCCCGACATTGGCGCAGCCAAATGTCGTCTGGCTCAGGGCGAGGGTCGCGATCCCGCAGGCGTCGCTGCTGCCGTTGTTCACTGCCGTGGCGGTCGTGCTGCCCGTGCCCGTGTTGTTCAATTGCACCGTCACGTTCTGGCACAGCGCCACGGGGGCGACATTGTCCTGCACCGTGATCGTCGTGGTGCAGGTGCTGCTGTTGCCGTTCACGTCGGTCACTGTCAGTACCTCGGTGTTCGCGCCGACCTCACTGCAGACGAAGCTCGCCTGGCTCAGGGACAGGGTCGCGACCGCGCAGTTGTCGCTGCTGCCGTTGTCCACAGCCGTGGCGGTCGTCGTGCCGATGCCCGCGTTGTTCAGTTGGACCGTCACGTTTTGGCAGATGGCGATCGGGGCAA
>JANORP010000261.1:0-10637 GCA_031415375.1 Bacteroidota bacterium
CGCGCTATCCCGCATTTTATGCGGGACGCTGCGTGATCGGGTCCCCGCCTTGCGAGGGCGCAGCGCTACGCTCCCTCGATCACTTCGGTCGAAATGGCAAACCCTATATACATCTACTGTTAAACATGCGGATAGTCATAAAACGGATACTCATAATGATTTTTAAATAACTTCCAACTTTTATACGCAGGATTTTTGGTTCCTGCGCCTCTTCCCATCCTGCACGAAGTGCAAGCTGCACGCTTGCTGCCAAGCAGCACCAATAAAAAAGCCCCGCGCCAAAAGCGACGCAGGGCTACAAAAAGGGGAGCCAAATTCCACAGACCCTTAAAAAACCTCCATGATTTGGAGTGCATTCCCGCTTGCCATCACTTCCTCAAAGTTGTTGATCACCCGCAGAAACTCGATCGCCACACTCACCACCAAGCAAGCCGTCGAGGGCAGTGTCGGCAGCGTCGGCACCGCCGCCACCAGCGTCAGCTGCCCCGGCAGCAGCCCATAGGCAGGCAGCGTCGCACTCATCGTCGTCGTCACCAACTCATTCAGCAGCGGATTCACAGGCGCAAACACCACGTTGCCGCCCACATACCCATAGTCGCTCAGCACCCCCGCCACCAGCAGCAGCCTGAAATGCGTCGCACCCTGCGGCGGATGAATGAAATTGCCAGCATCAAACGCGGGCACGACCAGTGTCGCAGTATTCCGAGCCAGATTGGAGGTCAATGTAAAGGGAGCATAAAAACGGCTCCGCAAAGTCGTCTGCTTGCTCGCATCCAGTCGTTGCAACAGCGCTCGATTGGCCCCAATCTCCAGCGACCTTTGTCCAGCCATGCCAGCACCCTGCTGCACGAGCCCATACATGACACCCAGCACCCGCGACGACAGTTTACGCTCCGCAAAGGCATGCAGCCGCTCGCCCATGCATACACGCAACGACCTCCCCGCATAGGCACAAGCCTTAAACTCGGCATTGTTCTTCCGCGTCAGCCCATAGTTGCGCCCTTGTTTCACCTTCTTACCCGACATGCGCCGCTGAAACTTCGCTATCGGCACACCGTCGGCATTGATGCTCAATTGTACATCCCCATATTGCCCAGTCACATGAACCAAGCCCACTTGTGTTCCCATAATATTTATTGTTGTTTAGAATGAAAAAAAAGCAAAAGAGGAGCGCCCAAGACCACAATATCCAAAACGGAGATCGATGAACTCAAAACCCCCCTCTCTCACCTCCCCAAAATTGCTAAGCCTCGCTTAGAACAAATCCAAAATATCCATCGCATTCCCCTCTGCCTTCAGCTGCGGCATCGTGTTCACCATGAAGCAAAACTCCACCCCCATCGACACCACAAGCCCAGCCGTGCTTGGCAAGATCGGCAGCCCCGACACCGTCGCGACCAGCTGGAAACCAGGGTTTTGACCGACCGTGGACAACCAAGCCGTACGCTCCTCACCATTCAGACCATGTATTTGTCCGTTTACAGCCTCATACCGCGCATCGCTGCCCGAATACTGCAAGTCACTCAGCACACCCACACACACAAATACCCTGAAATGCGTCGCGCCCTGCGGCACCTTCATCGTCCCAAAATCGATGTCAAACAAAGGCACCACCAGCGTTGCCGTATTGCGGTCTGGATTCACCTGTACATCGTAAGGCGCCTTGAACCAATTCTTGAAACGATCCCCTTGGTTCAAAGGGAAGCGATGCAACGACAGCACATTCGACATCACCTCCAACCCACGTTCACCAAAATTGCCCGAGCCACGGCGCACGGCTGCGATCATCTGCGTCTGCAATCGAGCACGCAGGTACCGATCCCCAAACGTAGCTTGCTTGCCACGCAAGCAATCCTGAAGCGCATCCACAGCCATCGCTGCTGCCTGAAACTCCGCATTCACCTTTCGAGTGTTCAGAAATTCAGCACCAGTCTTGATGCGAGTCCTAGACACAGGCACAGAGAGCTTTGCAATGCCTTTGTTTCCGTCAAGCGACAACTACACGTCGCCATATTGACCTGATAAATGAACAAGACCTTGTTGGTTACCCATAATATTTAAGAATAAAAATTGTACCAAATCCCACAAACATCTGCCACCTGCTACAGCAGCATCAGATTGCAAGACAAAAATAAATTTGGGCAAATAGACCTCGTGTTGGCAATACACAAGATGGCAGCAGAAAAAGCAATTGGATGACACACAAAAATACCGAAACAATGATTAACATTTCAGGTGAGCCCAAGGCTGGTGCCTGTTCCGCAAGGCGGAAGCCGAAGGGCTATCGACCATTTGCCTCCGGCAATTACAGCCACGAATCATTATTATTGAGCCGTTTGTACCAGAGAAAAAACAATGCAACAAATACAGCCCGCACACAATCCAGTCTTCAAAAGCCAGTGCAACGCATCTGAAGCTGCTATAGCACTTTCCTTGACCGCAGACAGCACACGCAACCGTAGAAAAACGCCCCGCTCCGCACATAGAGCGGGGCCACTGCATGCCTAGCAGTACTTGCCCAACTCTTCTTGGCTCCCCCTGAGCACAAGAAACCGCAGTACCCCTGACAGCTGTTGAAGCCTTTTAGACTCACCCACATCATGCACGCATGCAGGCACAATATTCCATTCCGAAGCAGACAAGCAAGAATACAAAGGAACGATAGGTTTCATAGTCATTTTAGCTTTTAGGAATTGCAACAACCAAACAATCTCAATTTCAAGTCTCCTGTATTAAGCATTAGCAATCATTGTCTCGGTAATGCAAAGATATACGCAATGTTTTCAATTTTGGTACATCCACAATAAAAAAAGATACCCTTTTTTACGCCACAGGTTCCAAACAAAATCACCTGTAGATCAATGAGAAAGGCATAACAATTCTGATCAGGAATGAGACCCGTTGTGTATTGCATTTGTTGCAGCACAAGCAATTCCATGCAGCATGAAACCGCCTCAAAACAGACACGATTCATCGCGTCATAAAACCACCACAATATAGCACGGCGACAAGTACAGGCGAGTTGCAAACCACCCCACGCAGCCAGCCGCAGCATCCAAAAAGCACCATTGGCACTCCTACCAATTGTCACCCGGTCCCAACAACCAAGCGGCCCAGTAGAGCCGCTATTCATCACGGCTCCAAACGATCCAGACAATCCACCTCACACCCGCGATCCATCGCAGCCCCCACCATCCCCAGTAGAGCCGCGATTCATCGCGGCTCCTACCACCCAAGGATATGCAAGCATACAAAATCAAAAAAGCCCGCGCAGCACCAATGTACCAACGGGCAGTCTCAGAGGACGAAGTGGCAGCCTGGATGTACCAACGGGCAGAATGAGCGATAAAAAACGAGGCTTGTTTTAGCGGGTGCAAGACAAATTCATCAATTGAAGCGGGAGCCTCTGGCTCCAACGCTGACGGAATCGTGAGCCTCTGGCTCACGAAACCAATCCCTGCCGGATTTGTCCTAAACCTTCCAAAACACAGGCTAGCAATGCCATCGCAACAACATGCAACGCAGCAAATCAGCCCCCACCGCTCAAAAACGCATGTTGTGCGACGAGGCACCCAGATCCAGCCACATTCCCCACTACCGCTGCCGTGATCCATATCCCGTCAAAGCCACCAACCGCACCCCCAGCACCACCTGACCGTTTTGGAGGACGAACGGGCAACTCCAGGGACGAACGGGCAGTTGGAGAAATCAAAGGTCAATTGTCAACCAAGTGGGAGTCCCTTACAAGTACAGACAAGCACACAACCCCGACATCCGATCCAAAACCAATCATCATCCCACATTCCCACTCACATAGAATCAAAAGAATCACAATTCAGACATCCCATTCACAAACGTCTCTACAAAATCCGTGATCCGCTTCAAAATCCGATCCCCGAGAGGCTTGCGCTGCAACAAACTCGGCCGCTCGCCCTCAATCAACCCCAGCACCTCATCCCGCAGCGGTTCCCGCTCCGCAAACAAATAATCCTCGATCAACCGCTCCGTCCTTTCAGCAGACAGATTCTCCTCAGCCACCAGCTTGTCAAACGCCTTTTGCTGCTCCGCGTTCCAAAACCGCCCAAAAACCTCTTCCACCTGCTCCGCATCCTGAATCACAGGCAAGTTCTCGCGGATGAACTGCTCGATCAGCTCGCGCTTGCTGCGCAGCGTCGTCTCCGTACTCAGCAGCTTGAAAATCTCCTGCTCCGCCTTCGTCGTGTCCTTTTGCACCTCCCGCTTCAGCTTGATCAGGAGTTGGATGATATAGGCCACATTGATATCGTCGCGGTGGATCAGCTCCAGCTCAAAATCCACATCCTCCAAAATCGACACCTTTTCCTTTTGGTGATCGTTTATCACCTTCTCATGCAGGTCCAGGTACTTGCTCTTGTAGTCCTCAAAGGCTTGCTCCGACATCTGCAAATCGTCCCAGTTAAAGTCCGAGAAGGCCATGAGGATGTTTTTGATCCGCATCAGGTTCCTGAAAGCCTTGATAAATTCCAACTCATCCTCCTCCGTCACCAGATCGTTCACGCTATCGACCGTCGGGGTCAGCGAGAGCAGGTGCGCGTAAGCCTCGTCAAACTTCGCCGCATAGTCCTCGTAGGGCTTCATGATGATCACCTCGATCGCCTCCTTGTTGCTAAAGAGCGTGATCGCCTCGTCGGTGGCGTGTTTCAGATTCCTGAATGCCACGATATTCCCTTGCGACTTCTGCTCGTTCAGGATGCGGTTCGTGCGCGAATAGGCCTGTATCAGGCCGTGGTATTGCAGGTTCTTATCGACATACAGCGTGTTCAATCCCGGACTGTCAAAGCCCGTGAGAAACATATTCACCACCAGCAAGACATCGATCTTGCGCTCCCTCACCTTCTTGGAGATGTCGTTGTAGTAATTGTAATAGTCTTGGCTGCTGCGCGTGCTGTATTTCGTGCCAAAGAGTTGGTTATAGTCCTCGATGAACGCATCCAGCTTCTCGCGGTGTACCACCGGCAGGCCGTAGGGTGCCTGCTCCTCGGCCACGTAGTGAAAATCCACCTGATCATACTCCGTTTCAAAATCCAGGAAGCCGTCTGCCTCAGGGTCGGGTTCGTTCGCACCATAGCTGAAGATCGTCGCGATGTTCAGGTTGTGCAGACCTTCCACCCGCTTGCGTTGGAAGAGCTCATAGTATTTGATCAGCGTAGCCACATTCCCGATGCAAAACATCCCCGTGAACGTCTTGCCATGCGTCTTGCGGCCATGGTGCGCGATGATGTAGTCCGTGATCTTCTCCAATCGCCCCTCATCCTCCATCAGCTCCTTGGTATCGATATCCTCCACCTCGATATCGATCTCCGTCGCACTGTCCTTGCGGCGGTAGCGCCCCACATACTCCACCGCAAACTTCAAGACATTCTCATCCTTGATCGCGTCGGTGATCACATACTTGTGCAAGCAGTCCTCAAAGAGGTCCTTGGTCGTCCGTTTTCCGCGCGCGTTTTTACTGGCATTATCCGCAAAGATCGGCGTGCCCGTGAACCCAAACAGTTGACTCTTCGGGAAAAACGACTTGATGCGATGGTGCGTGTCACCAAATTGGCTGCGGTGGCACTCATCAAAGATGAAGACAATGCGTTTGTCCTTCAGCCCCGCCATGCGCTGCTCATAGCGCAGCTTCGTGATCGCAGTGTTCAGCTTTTGGATCGTCGTCACGATCAGCTTGGCATGTTTTGCCTCACCCTTCTTATCGATATAGCGGTCGGTGAACTGATCGACCAGCACGCGCGTATTGTCCGTGCCATCCACGCTGCCGTCGCTGAAGCTATTAAACTCCCTGCTCGTTTGGAAATCCAGGTCCTTGCGGTCCACCACAAACACCACCTTGTGTACCTCCGGCAGCTTCATCAAGATTTGGCTCGCCTTGAAGCTCGTGAGCGTCTTGCCCGAACCCGTCGTGTGCCAGACATAGCCATTTTTGTTGCTGTTCTTCACCCGCTCGATCAGCGCCTCCACAGCATAAAATTGATACGGCCGCAGCACCATCGGGATCTTCTGCGTTTCGTTCAGCACGATGTACTTGCAGATCATCTTGCTCAGGTGGCAAGGCTCCAAAAAAGCATCCCCAAACCCATTCAAGATATTCGTCAGCCGCTTGTTCTCCACATCCGTCCAGTAAAACGTCTGCTTGAAACTCTGATGGCGGTTGTTCGCATAGTACTTGGTATTCACCCCATTGCTGATGATGAATATCTGCACATACTGATACAGGGCCACATTCGCCCCAAACGAATGCCGCTGATAGCGGTTGATCTGATTGAAAGCCTCCTTCAATTCCAGCCCCCGCCGTTTCAACTCAATCTGCACCAACGGCAAGCCATTGATCAGGATCGTCACATCATAGCGGTTCTTGTACCTGCCCTCCTGACTCACCTGATTCGTCACTTGGTACTGATTTTGGCACCAATGCTCCGTGTTCAGAAACTCAAAATACAGATTGTCCCCATTGTCCCGCACGATATGCTGCCGCTCCCGCAACGTCTTCCCCTTCTCAAACACCGACCCCTTGCCCAGCAAATTCATCACCCGCTCAAACTCCGTCTGCGTAAACAAAATGCCATTGTGCTTCTCCAACTGCGCCTTGAGGTTCAGCAGCAGGTCTTGCTCACTATTGATCACCACGTAAGCATAGCCCAGCTTCTGGAGCTGGGCTATGAGTTGTTCCTCGAGGACTTGTTCACTTTGTCTACTCATTGTCTGAACTGTGATCTTTGTGATTTTTTTGATTCTTCATTGTCTGAACTGTGATTCGTGTGATTTTTTTGATTCTGCTGATTTGAAAAGAAAGTCCAATCAATCAAAAAAATCACACATATCAAAGGAATCACAGTTCAGACAATATCAAAAGAATCACAGTTCAGACACGATACTTCTTATTCTTGAACCGATGAAACTTCAAGCTCATCTCCCCAAAATTGATCAGCAACCCAATCTCCAAATTATAAGCCTCCAGATAATTGATCGCCTGCGCAAAATGCACATCCTCCACCTTCGTCACCGCCTTCAGCTCCACTGACAGCACACCCTCCACCAAAAAATCCACCCGCCGCGTCCCAATCTGCTCATCCCGATAATAAATCGGCATCTCAAACTCCCGCAGAAACGCAATCCCCGCCAAACCCATCTCAATCTGCAAAGCCTTCTGATAAATCACCTCCTGAAACCCATTCCCCAGCGCACGATGCACAGTCATAGCACACCCAATCACCTTAGAAGTCAACTCCGAATACTTATACTCCTCATTAACCATATACCCTCCATCAGCTAGCAAACCAATCAAAATCAAACCCCAATCAATCAAAAAAAATCACAAAAATCAAAAGAATCACAGTTCAGACAATGGCCCCTCAGCCGCCAGCGCCAACTCAATCAAATCCCGAGAAACCCACCCAATCAGCTTCTCACGCTCCACAGCTTCAAACAACCGCAGCTTCTTATCGTCCGTCTCAAACAGATTGATCCACCGATAAAACGGGCACCATTCATTCGCCAAAAAATTCCTACCCTCAAAAGCACCCTTCCCAAAGGCCTCAAGTAGCTTCCCCCGATCCCAGACCGATTCATGCGCAAAAATGCAGTACTGACTCCTGCCACTGACCAACTTCGGCTGTCCCTGCAATGTGACGACGAGGTGTTGGCCAGTCCCACTATCCTTCCAATCCTTGTGCTTGATCTGCAGCCCCGCCCAATCCTTCGAGAGATCAGGCGAGACAGTGACCACCCAACCGTCCTTGAGCGTCTCCTCGATCTTCTTTTTCAGATCCACCAGAAAGGCTTTTGCGGCCTTCATTTCAGCTTGCTCAATGTTGGCCTCAATCAACTTTGCAGCCGCGTAGTTGTGGCCGATCAGGTCCTGAATTTTGTTTTCCATTTTCTTGTCCGACAATTGATGCGTGAGTTTCTGGATGAGGATGATATACTGCCGGATGGTTTCCCGCAAAATAGGCTGATTGGCAGATTCCTTGATGCAAGCTTCGAGCCACGCGATCACCTCCTCACGGTAGGAAATCGTTTTGTAATCTGTGCCTACCACCAATTCACCAGCGCTTTCCTTGCTCGCGGAATGCCCCCAAAGCGTGAGGTAATACACGGTATTCCTACCTTTCTTATGATTGTGGTAGCGTTCCACCTGCACATTCTGATCGTAAGCATAGATCTTGTTTTCGATAGAAATCGCGGTGTGATGCCGATCCTCCAAATAGATGTCGATCCTACCCCCTGTCCTTTGATCATCATTACGAGGCCCGATGTAAAATTCCAACTGTACCCTTGCCCCCTCAGCCAAGAAATCACCTGCATAGCCCACCGTCTTCAAAAACAACTCCAGAAACACAGCACCCATGCCATGCGTCCCCCTCGGATCAAGCATCTCCCCCAAAAACGCCGAATGCGTCCCATTCTCCTTGGATTCCATCTTCAGAACCGAGAAAATGTTGAAGCGCTCACCCCGCAGCAAGCTGATTTCTTGCTGATGCATGGCGATGCGCTTGGCATCCCTCAAAAGTTGCCCTATCATACCAAGATTTGCCACGTGAATGCTGTTATTGGCCATCGCTGTCATCTACGCCTGTACAATTCCAATTCAATCTCTGCCAACGATTTGTCCTTGTGATCTGGGTGTCTCTTTTTCAATTCCTTGGCATAGTTGATCACTTTCAAATATGGCTCCTTGCTCTCAAATTGAGACCATGTGTTGTCGAGATCGATCTTGTCCATGTGGATGGATTTTCCTTCCTTGGATAGCTCCTTGATGATGATGCTATCCACTGGAAAGTGTGGTGGATCGTTTTCGAGAAGGCCCAAGCACCAAAGGTATTTGAGGTAAAGATTCAGCAGCTTCTGCGCTACGCCAAAACTGAAGTGGAATGTCAGATTCGCCTCCTTCCATTTCTCGCTTTCTGCTTGTATTTTCTCAATGTTCCTAAGGTGTTGCCCTCCGGGAACGGCGACTCGATAGCGCTGCTCTACCATGCCTTGTACGAAGCGCTTGAGATTTTCCCGCAGCTCTTTTCGCCCCTTGGTTTCTGGCGAGTTGTAGACCGATATGTGCTGGAAGGCTGCAGCAATCGACAGCATCCATACTTCATTTTTGATAAACTCTATTTTCTTATCATTCATACAAACATTTTCTGTAAGAGGCCCTTTTTCCAGACTTCCAACTGGGTGATCTGCTCCGCGATACTCTGTATCTTCTCATCAATACCAGAAAGGAAATCCGCAATTTTTGTCTGCTCTCCAATTGAAGGAATCTCCATTTCCAGATTTTCCAATTGACTTGCATACAAGTGAACCACCGACGAGCCTTGGGCCATATTGGCAATGCCGCGTTTCTTCGCAGTGTTTAGGTAATAGGACAGAAAAACCCCATTCATTTTCGTTCTAATGATATTCAAATCTCCGCCCAAGGCAATTCCAGAATGTAAAACGCAAGAGGCTGTAGCAATGTCAATAGCGGTTTCGCCAGAGGATGGAATGATCACATCATTCGCAATGCTAAATACCAACCCATCACTCTGGATGTTGGTCTTTGACACCACTTGAGCAATTGTTTCCTTATAAACGGTATACAGCTCCCCATACCGGATGCATGGGGTTTTTCCATCCATTACAATATCGGCTTTTGAAATACCTTTCCCTTTCGAAAATTCCGCCACCTCCCCCAAAGTCCGTTCCTCCCAATCCGGAAAATCCTCCCCATCCACCTCCTTAAACCGCAATTCCCGAGAAAACAACTGCTGCATCACCCCCTTTTTATAAACCTCCAGCGCAGCCTTCTTTTGTTTCAGGGCTTGCAGCTTCTCATCCACTGCCGAGAGGAAGTCTGCGATTTTGATCTGCTCGGGGAGGGGCGGGAAATTGAATTTGAAAGCGCAGATCTTTTCAAGCGTTATTCTAGTAATAGCCTGACCCGACATTGCCTCCTTGATCACCTTCTGCCCAATATCACCAGCAATTACCTGAAAAAGGTAACCATAATCCGTGCTAGCGTTGGGCCGGAGAACGGCAACACTTGAAAGAAGGCTAAATGCAAAGTCGAGCTTGTTAATACAAGCATTACCAGTATTTGCGCCATCTTTCGTTAGCAAAATATCATACTGTCTTACTGGGCAGCGCTTGTAAATGGTATCGTGGTCTTCCCTGCTGATGTACGTGGCCGTTTCCATCTCCATATACCCCATACGAATATTTTTTGAGGTAATATACAAATAAGGACCTGAAGAGGATTTTGGAGAGAAATGAGTACCATCCATAATTCTCTCACAAGACTCAGCGAGATTTCTCTCCTCCCACTCCCCCCTAAACCCCGCAAACCGCAACACAGGCACCATCATCTCCTTTCCCATAATCAAAACGGCATTTCTATCCCCAATTCCTCACAAAAGTCCGCAATCTTCGCGTCGATGACCTGCATCTCAGCATCCAACCGCCGTATCTCCAGCGCAACCGCATTGATATCGATCGTTTCCTCTGTAAGCATCCGCCCAACCCCATCTAGATTTTTTTTGGCTGGTCTGTGACCTTTGTCACGATGATTGAAAAAAGGGATTGGGATGTCTTTATTGGATCAAGGGGCCTGGTCTTTCGGCTTGTATTTG
>JANORP010000262.1:0-15645 GCA_031415375.1 Bacteroidota bacterium
GGAGACCAACAAAAATCGCTGAGTCCGAGGCCTCTGGCCGAAGGACGATCGACCGTTTGCCTCCGGCCTAAAACGCTCAAAATCGGCGATTTCAGTTGATTCCGCCGGAGGCAAACGGTCTAAGCCCTGCGGCAGGATGCCACGGGCTCCCCCTCGATTATTACACACTCAAATGAATTGTAAAGGATCATCTAATCGCACCAGTATGAAAGGGCCATTGTCTGCGATCCTCCCCAAAATCTCGATTCGAAATTTTCCCGCTATATTGCACAAGAAGATGCAGCCGTCAACCACCATCGCTTTGATCCTCTTCAGCCGCAGCGCGGCTGCTGAGGCGGTATCCAAGCATTGGCTGGGGACAGGGCGCAAGCGGCAAAATCATGCCGTCGCCCGCCTGCTGATTGCACAGGCCAAGGCATGTGTGCAATCCTCTGGGTTTGAGCCCATCATTTATGATGAGCGCATGCAGCGCGGCAAGACCTTTGGAGAGCGCTTGGCCAACGCATTTGCCGACGTCTTTGCGCGTGGGTTCAAGGCTGCCATCGCCGTGGGCAATGACAGTCCACAACTCGGGCAAACCGACTGGACAGCACTGAGCCAGGCACTTGCGTCGGGACAAACGGTACTCGGGCCGACACGTAGAGGCGGTGCCTACCTGATCGGTTTGCAAGCCGATGGTTTTGATGCGACAGCCATAGCTACCCTGCCATGGCAGAGCTCAAAAACCTACCATGCACTTCATGCCCTGCTCGCAGGTTCAAGCGCGGAGTCCGTGTTCACGCTCCCCGTCTTGCATGACCTCAATACATCAGATGACCTTTGGGCCTACATTCACGAGGCCCACGATGCTTTTGCAAGTGCATTGCGGGGCTTGGTTTTTCCCTGCAAACCTGCACCACTGCATACACAAAATCCTAGGCACCGCCACATCCTCGGCGGCATCGCACACCGAGGACCACCACACCCATAGTTTTTGGAAATCTCCCGCCCTGCAATGGCTCTGCGGGAACATATTGTCCTGGCAACGGTCGCCGGGCAATCAAGAATGCTTGAATTCCACAGGTCGGAATGCAAGTATCCATTGGCTTTGCCGATCCCAAAATTCTCATTTCTAAAAACTCATTGCATTGAAAAAGATATTCTACACGCTACTCATGCTGCTGGCATGCCAATTGGCTTTTTCACAAGCAGCGCTGGAAATCACTGTTCTGGATGCAGACAATGCACCCGCGCCCGGCGTGAACGTCGAGAATTCCAATGCCGCCATTGGCCTGACCAAAGGTGCGGTGACCAATGAACAAGGCAAGGCCCGGTTCAACGGCCTCAGCACGGCGGGCCTTTATACTGCCAAGGCGAGCACCGATGGCAACAGCGCCGAGGCCGAAGACATCGCTTTGATCTCCGACAAAATGACATCGGTTTCCCTGTCCTTGAAGCAAAGTGTGGAGCTCGGCGCCGTCGTGATCACCGATGGTGGGCTCAGCATCAACTCGGTGGATGCCCAGGTGGCCAGCGAATTGAGCCGCAAGGAAATCGAGGAGCTGCCTGTCGAGGGCCGCGACATGACCCGCGCACTGTACCGCTTGCCCAACATTTCCCAGGCCACTGGCTTTTTCCCCGAGTCGCCCAATGTGAGCATCAATGGTGCCAACAGCCTCTACACAAACTACCAAATCGACGGCCTCGACAACAATGAGAACTTTCTCGGCGGGCAGCGTTTTGCAATGACGCAGGGCTTCACCCAAAACATCACTGCGCTCACGAATAACTTTGGCGCAGAGCATGGCCTGACCAGCAATGGCGTGATCAACATCACCACCCGCTCAGGCACCAATGATCTCAGCGGCGAAGCCTTTTATATGACACGGCCCGGCCCGGTGATCGACGCTCCAAGCGCCTATGCGCAGCGCGACCTGAGCGGCAACCAAGTGAAAGACGGCTTCATGCGTCAGCAAGGCGGCTTTGGCTTGGGCGGAGCTTTGAAAAAGGACAAGACATTTTTCTATGTCAATGCGGAGCATACCACCGACTTCAAGGACAATCTGCTGAATGTGCCACAGCTCGGCATCAATACCACCGTGCGCGGCACCAACAATTTCACCTACTTGAGCGGGAAATTGGATCAAAACTGGAACAGCAAGTGGCACTCGTCGCTGCGCGTGAACAAGGGCATCGTGAACGTCGAGCGGCAAGGCGGCGGCTTGGATGGCGGTATCGCCTTCAAGTCTGCTGGCAACAAGCAAGGCCGCAACAGCTTGAACATTGCCCTCAAGAACACCTACGCCTCCGACGATTTCAGCTACGAGGGCAATTACCAGTTTGGCCGCTTCAATTGGGACTATGCCCGCCCAAACAATCCCACGAGTCCCGATGTGACCGTGTTTGACTCGACGGGTCAGCCCATGGCCTACCTCGGGCACCCGGGCTATTCCTTCAAAGACATTGAAAACACGCATCTACTTCAGCAGAAAATCACCTTGCAAAAAGGGAGACATACCTTCAAGGCTGGCGGCCAATTCCGAAGCTCTGGCTTTGAACTCTTTGGCGGGGCGAATGCCAATGGCAGCTATGGCGTGATCCTGAATGGTGCCCAGCAAAATGCGCTTGCCGCCACGAATCCTGATGCCAACTTGATGCCCACCGACATCCCTGATAGCGCGACTGTGCTCTATTATGGTGTCGAATTGAGGCCGGCCTCCTTCAAGGCCCGCCAAAACATCTACTCGATCTATGCAGAAGATCAAATCTCGGTCACGGGAAAGCTCAATGTGAACCTTGGCCTGCGCTATGACTATGACAACCTGAGCAAAGGCGGCGGCGACAAGGGCGATATGAACAATATCGCTCCTCGCGTGAGCGTGAACTACAAGGTCAATGACCGCACTTCCGTCCGCGCTGGGTACGGCATCTATTACGACAAGATTCTCTACGCAGTCGTGAGCGACGCCAACCAGTTCAACAGTACGAGTGCCGACTACAAAAAGCAATTGCAGGCGCTCATCGACAAGGGCGTGCTGCCCTCGACCACCAATCTGGAGCAGGTGACCAATGAAGGCAACCTGTATGCCTCCGCGCCCAATGTCACCTACCTCAACGGCCCCTCGGGAGCCAGCCTGCAAGGCGACCGCGCCAACATCTTCCAAAACGAATTGCGCATCAAAAACCCCAATGGCTACCAAAATCCCTATTCGCATCAAATGATGGTAGGCGTGCAACACCGCGTGAGCAACAAATTCATGGTTTATCTCGACTTGATGCACAACAGCAGCCACAACTTGTTTCGCCTCGCCGACTTGAATGCACCTGCCGCCCACAACATCAACCCCGACAGTGTGGTCGTGCGCACCCAATCCGAGGCCGATCTGAGCCGTCCCGTGCCCATCCTCTCCGATGCCAATGGCAACTATGCCGTCGTAGGGGGCGATACCCTGCGCGGGATTGCACGTACCGTCACGATGACCGAAACGGCCGGGCAAAGCAGCTATTGGGCGGCCAACCTTACCCTCCAAAAGGAGCGCGGTGACGACAAGTATGCCCTCAGGCTCATGTACACGCTCTCGCTGCTGCGCAACAACACCGAAGACGTGAACTTCAAGGCCATGGACGCCAACAACTTCAAGAACGAATGGGGCCCCAGCATCAATGACCGTCGCCACATCCTCAACGGCATTTTCAGCTACTACCCGATCAAAAACTGGACGATCACCATGGCAGCCTTGTTGCAGAGCGGTCAGCCCATCAACCGGGTGCCCGACGCCTCGGTCTATGGCACCACCGACCTCAATGGTGACGGTCGCAGCTTTGGGGCGAGCTATGTCGGCAACAGCGACCGCCAGCCCGGCGAGGCCCGCAACAGCGACCGCCTGCCCTGGAGCAACACCTTCGACCTGAGCACCTACTACAAGATTCCCCTGGGCAAAAAGCAAAATATCGAGGTCGGCGCTTATGTCTTCAACATCTTCAATGCTGTGAACCTGAGTGGCTACAGCAACAATGCCACGCAGAGCAACCAGATCCAGGTCGGCCCGACCGACTCTGGATTGCTCGTGCGCAAAAATGCTGCTCCGCCTCGGCAGTTTCAGTTTTCTTTGCGGTATTGTTTCTGATGCAGGATAGCTAAAATGGTCAAGGCGCAAGCGAGCGCTGTGCAGCAATCGGTTGCGCCTTGGCCGTTTTTGATTGAAATACGATGAAAAACTACTTCTACACCTTCATGCTGCTCGCGACCTTGGTCGGTTGCAGCAATGGCGATCCAGCTCAGACCAGCACAGCCACCAAGCCCTGGGACAGCACTCTGGCCGCCGCGCGCGGCCAAGAGGTCACGCTCATGATGTGGCAAGGCGACCCCTACATCAACCGTTACATGAACGACTACGTCGTGCCGAGCTTGCGTGACTCATTTGGGGTCACGCTCAAGATCGTGGGTGGCCAAGGCAATGACATCGTGAGCCTGACCATGGCGGAAATGGAAGCAGCCAAGTCTGAAAGCAGCATCGACATGGGCTGGATCAATGGCGAAACCTTTTTCCAACTGCGCCAAATCGACGGCCTTTATGGCCCATTTACCGACCAGTTACCCAACGGCCGCTACATCGACTGGAGCAATCCCTTCATTGGTACCGACTTCCAGCAAAAGGTCGATGGCTACGAATGCCCTTGGGGAAATGTGCAGATGGCGCTCATCTACAACAGCGAAAAGGTCGCCTCGCCGCCACAAACGCTGGCTGAACTGGAGGCTTGGGTGAAGGCGAATCCCGGGAAATTCACGATCGGGCAAGACTTCACGGGCATGACCCTGCTCAAGTCGATGCTCGCCGACCTGGCGGGCGGCAAGGAATCCCTCCAAGGCCCCTTCGACGAGGCCAAGTATGTCCTATACAGCGCCCAACTCTGGGAATATCTCCTCCGCAACAAGCCCTATTTCTGGAATCAAGGCACGAGTTTCCCAGCCGATGTCGCGCAAATGCACCAGCTATTTGCGAGCGGTGAATTGTGGTTCACGATGAGCAACAACGATGGCGATGTGGACAACAAGATCATGCAGGGTCTCTTCTCCGAGAGCAGCCGCGCCTACGTTCCCGCATTTGGCACGATACAAAACTCGCACTATTTGGGCATCATGAAGCAAAGCGCCCACAAGCCTGCGGCCATGGTCGTCGCCAACTTCATGATCTCGCCTGCAGCGCAGCTCAAGAAGATGGAACCCGCGACCTGGGGTGACGGCACCATCCTGAGCATGGCCAAGTTGCCGCAGGCTTGGGTAGCACAATTTGAGGCCGTTCCAGGCAGGAAATATGCCCCAAAACGGTCTGAGATCCAATCCAAGGCCATGATGGAGCCTGCGCCAGAGTATATGATCCACCTGTTTGAGGATTTCAGGAAGGATGTTGTGGAGCAGTAGCAGACTGCTGCTCTCGACCTGTTGGTATTTTCCGAAATTCAATACTTTATTTGGTTATTGTTCGTTTTAAGGATTGAATTGTTTGCGAATTGCATCTCGATTGCCTGCGGGAGAATCACTTGATTTCGGATAGAAGGATAACAAGAAGATTGAGATTACACGGTAAAATCAAGCTGAAAAAGGAAGGAACCAACTGTCCGATTTTTTCGGACAGTTGGAAATGACGGCCTTTGTCGGTTAACAACGAGAAACCGACGTCGCCGACACGGAGCGCTTGGACGAGATGCAAGACCCCGAGATGAGCATCGATCGTGCGATGGAGCAGTATTTGCAACTCGGGTATTCGGAAAATTGGATCAATCAGCGCCTCAAGAGCATCGAGATTCGCAAGGAATTGACTGACGAATGGAAAAAACGTGGCCTGCGTGAAGGCATGCAGTTTGCGACGCTCACCGACATCATCACCAAGGCTTGGTCGGGCCATACGACCAAGGAATACAAGGTGCTAAAAGGACTCAAGAAGGAGAACCTCTGCGACAACATGACCAACTCGGAATTGATCTTGAACATGCTTGCCGAGGCCGCAACGAAGGACATTTCGCAAGCACTGAATCCCGAATCGATGGCGGAAAGCATGGAGATCGCCGAGCAAGGTGGCAACGTCGCAAAGGTCGCGCTTAACGAATTGGAAGCCAAAACAGGCAAGAAAGTTGTCTCCAAGCTGAATGCCAAGTCTGCATTGGAACTCAACAGCGGCAGGGGAGATGCACATGGAAAACAATGAGCGTAGCTCCTAGCGTAGCGCACAAACGATTGGTGTATATGATCTTGGAATGGCGAATCAACCATTCACAAAACGGGTGTACGACAAATTCGGCAACTCAATCAATTCGCGAGCCCCCGCACTCCGTGCGGGACAGGCTCGGCTCACGATTACGTCAGCGTTGGAGCTCCCGCACTCCGTGCGGGACAGGCACAGCTCCCGCTTCAATTGCCGAATTTGTCGTACACCCCACAAAACAGAAGCAGATGCATTGATGGCACAAAAGGCTATCTTTGATGCCTTGTTTCCAGGCTATTGAAAATGCTGAAACGCACTACTTTCATCGTCTATCTGCTCCTCACGATCCTGCCTTTGGCAGCGGGCATGGTCTATTCCCTGCTTTACAGTTTGGGCATGGCCGGCTTGCTTGGCAAAGGATTCACGACGGCCCATTGGCAGGCGCTGTTGGGTAGCCACGAGATTTGGACGAGTCTGGCTTACACTGGCTTGCTCACCGTCCTGTCATTGGCGCTGATGTTGGCGATTTCATTGCCGCTGGCTTATGGCTTGCATTTCAGCCCCTCAGGCAAGGGTTCGTCGCTCGGACTTTACTTGCCGCTGACGGTGCCGCCCTTGATTGCGGCATTGGCCTGGAATTTCATCTTGAGTCCATCGGGCATCGTCTCGCGCATGGCATATCAATTGGGGATGATCTCATCCATGGACGGCTTCCCGCGCTTGGTCAATGACTTTGCGAATGTGAGCATCCTCGTCACGCACGTATTTCTGTTGTTTCCGCTATTCACATTGGTCTTCCTCAACATCGCCAAAAAGGAAAATGTATCGGGCATGCGCGACATGAGCGACACGCTGGGAGCCACGCACCGACAGTTTTTTCGCAAGGTGTTTTCGCCCATGTTACTGCAAAAGGCAGGCTCACTATTGCTGTTGTATGCGGTCTTTTTGTTTGGAGCCTACGAGGTGCCGCTGCTGCTAGGCCGCTCCTCGCCCCGCGTGGTGACCCTCATCATCGTGGACAAAGTGAGCAAATTTGACCTAGCGGGAATCCCGGTGGGGCATGCGATGGCGGTGCTTTACACTTTGCTCATCGGGTCGCTGGTCACGGTCATGATCGTGCGCAAACAACGTCAATCTCGGGCTGCATGAAGAATCATCGACGTCTGCACGGCTCGTTTTTTCGGCTCGGCTACCGCCTGCTTGCGGCAGTACTGCTCCTCCCGATCCTGAGCCTGACTTACTTGTCCTTCGTGCAGCAATGGGAGTTTCCCCAACTCCTCGATGCGCAATACAGCCTCCAAAACTGGTCGGATGCATTCAGGGGCACCGATGGGCTCATCGAGAGTTTCCTCACATCGACGGTGCTTGCCCTGAGTACGGGATTCATCGCCACGGCTAGTGGATTTCTGATCTGCCGTGCTATCATGTACCATCGTCATAAGACCTTGCTGCTTTCACTGGCCTATTATCCCTATCTCATCGCGCCAGTCGTGCTGGGTGTGATGTTGCAGTTTTACTTCATCAAACTCGGCATTATGGGCACCTTGGCAGGTGTGCTGCTCGCCCAGTTCCTCTTCATCTTCCCCTACGCCGTACTCTTTTTTGCTGGATTTTGGACGGAGCAGACGCGCGCCATCGAGGGTCAGGCGACGACACTCGGTGCAAGCCCCGGTCAAGTCTTGCGCAGGGTGCTGGTCCCGATGGCCAAGGCTTGGCTATCCACCTGCTTCTTTCAATGCTTCATGATCTCTTGGTTTGAATTTGGCGTGACCAAGTTTGTTGGCATCGGCAAGGTCTCCACGCTCACCGTGCGCACGATGCAATATGTGAAGGAAGCCAATCCACATGTGGCCGCCGTGGCGGCTTGCCTGATGGTGCTGCCCTTGGTGGTATTCTTGCTCCTCAATCGTCGTTTTCTCATACGCAATACCGAAAATCATGATTGAAGTACGGGGAATACAGAAGCAATTTGGCCAAGAGCAGGTGCTGAAAGAAATTGATTTTCAGCTGCCTGCCCATTCCACACTGAGCCTGCTAGGCAAGTCGGGTTGTGGCAAGACCACCTTGCTCAAGATCCTTGCAGGGCTGGAGAGCGGAGATACGGGCAGCTTCAAAATCGAGGGTCGGGAGATGCTGCAAATCGCACCACAGCAACGCGGTGTCGTCTATCTGAGCCAAGAGCCCCTGCTCTTCCCACACCTTGATGTGTTTGAAAATATCGCCTTTGGCTTGCGCGTGCGGGGCACCGATAAGCGGGCAGTGCAGCAGCGGGTGGAGCAATTGCTGGAGCAACTCGGCCTGGCCTCCCAAGCGCGCAAGGCACCGCATGCTCTCAGTGGTGGCCAGAAGCAAAGGGCAGCCTTTGGGCGGGCGATCGTGATCCACCCAAAGATCTTGCTGCTCGACGAACCCTTTGGTAGCCTGGATTCTGAAACGCGGGCCGAGATGCAGACCCTGTTTCAGGCACTGCGCAAGGCCGAGCAAATCACTTCGCTCTTTGTGACGCACGACCTGCGCGAGGCGATCACAATGGGCGACCAGTTTGGGAAAATGGCGGATGGCAAGATCCAGGTCTTTGCGGATCTCAAGGCTTTCTTGGCAGCACCAGACGCAAACATTCAGCATGAACTTGCTTTCTGGAAAAAACTGCATGAAATTGAGTGACCCATTGAGGGGGATCTGAGAATGAATGATTTTCAACACATAGAGGCGATTTACTGGGTGTTCACGCAACTCTGCAACGATCAGTGCGACCACTGCTACAACCTGAGTGGCCCCAAGGGTGCACGCATCTCGGAGGCCGAGTGCCTGGCCATTGTGGACAATCTGCCGCCCGGTGTCGATCGCATCGTATTGAGCGGTGGCGAGCCGATCGCCGACAAAAAAAAGCTCTACACCATCTTGGATGCCCTGCGCGAAAAGTATGGTCCCAGCACCCAAGTGATGCTGCAAACCAATGGCGACCTACTCACGGCCGACATCCTCGACACGCTCATCGCCAAGGGCGTGACACGCTTCGACATCGCGAGCATAGACCGCTACCACAAGTTGGCGGGGAGCAGGCTGCTGGAATTGGCGGAGCTGTTTGAATCCCGTGGTGTAAATGGCGAGGAGAAGGAACCTTTGGTGCGGAAAGCGAATTTCCTCCATCATTTTCCGTTGAGTTGGGGATTTTGGGGTGCCACTGACGAAATGTGGCTGGGTGGCAACTGGGCACGCGGTCGGGCTTTGGAAAAGGGCATTTGGAAGCGCGATCCAGACCACAATTTTTGTGCGATCATGAGCGGGGCCATCGGTTTCCTGAACGGCACAGCCGAGGTGCCCCAAGAGATCTCCATCCAGCTTTGGAAGATCAATCCCTGCTGCCCCGGCACCAAAGATCCGCTGGGCGATGCCCGGGCGGAGAAAGTGGCCGATGTCTTGGCCCGCATTGCCCAAAATCCCGTCTTCTTGGCGCTCGATCAAGGCGATCCCTTCAAGATGGGTGAATCGATCGGCGTCACCGAGGCCCACGCCCGCAAGCGCTGTGGGGAGCTGGGCAATGTCTGCCTCTGGTGCGACGAGTTTTTCACAGCACATTATGATCTCAAAACCCTCCAATCCACGACGCATGCAGCCGATTAAAGCCCTGCTCATTTCCAATGGCATCGAGGGTCTGCCCAAAATGTTTCAAGCCAATGAGCGCATTCAGTACACCCTAGCCGAGATCGACCGGGATTTTGATCCCGACTTGCAGGACTATGACCTCGTGATCGCCCCCAATGGCACCGACCATGTGGCCCTGTACCGCATCCGCCACAAAATCAGGCAATTTCTGGACCATGGCGGCACACTCTTTTGCTTCGATGGCTGGTTTACCGATTGGATTCCAGGCAATCGCTGGGTCATGGACAATTCCAAGAAGACCGTCGATATCCGCTACTGCATCCAAGAAGATTCAGCGGGGCTGGCCCAGCATTTCAGCATCGACCACCTGAATTATACGCATGGCATCAGCGGCTGGTGGGCATGTGGCTATATAGAGCCCGCAGGCGGGGCCGAGGTCTTGATCGCTGACACCTGGGGCCGCGCCATGATGGTGATTGACCGCGTGAGCACCCCTGGTTTGATCGTGCTCACTGCGAGCGGGCCACTCGGCGATTTCGGCTACGGCACCACCGACGATGGCGGCTCCACGCAAGCCATGAGCGACTTGTATCAAGCCATTTTACCCCTCGTTTCATCCGCAAAGACATGGATAGCATGAAAAAAATCGGATTGATTTTCAATGGCGTATGGTCGCAATATACATTCGCCAAGGCCACCAAATACCGTGACCTGTTTGAATTGCTCTATGTTCACGACCTGGACGAAGAAAAACTCCTCCGGTGCGATGCCTTGGTCATTCCCTTCCAAAGCCACCATGCCGCCATAGCTGCACACAAGGATTGGATTTACGCATTTCTTGCCTCGGGTAAGAAGGTCTTTGTCGAAGGAGATAGCTCTGCCCATTGGCTCGACGCCGACTGGGAAGACCGCCCAGTCAACAATTACTGGTGGGTCACCGCACCCGATCAGCCCCCCGTTTCAGAGACCGACCATTCACATCCCATTTATGCGGGTCTGAAGCCCCGTCATGCATTTTGGCACTATCACGGCGTATATACCCGCATCCCTGAGCACGCCAGCATCGTGCAGCGCGACCAAGCCGGCGACATCGTGACTTGGGAAACCAACGCCTACGGCGGCATCCTTTTGGTCACCACACTAGACCCGATCGTCGAGCACGGCGTGCAACAAATCCAGCACCTCGACAACTATTGTGATCGGCTTATATTTTGGCTGGTGGGGATACAACCGAGTGGTTCCTTCAAAATTTTGGCTGGGGACTACGGGGTTGCTGCAATGTGATGAGAGTTTCCCCTAAGGAGTGGTTTTCAATAACTTCCAACGATAGGACAGGGTAGCAACGGTGCAAATTTGTCCCATATTATGCACCGTCAATCGGCATTCACCTGGAGTTCCTCCCATCCTATTCCCCCAATCTCAACCTCATCAAGTGGGTTTGGAAAATGAACAACAAAATCGCCATCAAGGGAAGGCATTACCCTGCATTTGCCGAGTTCAAAGAGACCATCGACCAAGCCCTCGATGACTTCAGCCATCGAGACAATTCGGAGACCCTCGCTCACAATTTCCAATCACTCAAAAAAGAATGAATTATGGCCGCGTGAATCATGGAATTGATTCGCATTGGATTGCTGTCTGATACCGTCCTGAATTGAAAAAGCCCGGCGAGTAGCCGAGCTTTGCAGGTTGAACCTGAGAAAGTACCGAGGGCGGGACAAAGTTCGAACCCATTGTGGGCTGATTTGAGCCTCACGATGGCTTTTGTGGATGATGTGAAGCGGGGGCGCATCGGCAAATGAGAAGGGGGCAATGGATGAGGAAACCTCGAACCAAGTTGCGATGGATTTGGGGAGCTTGTGCGTTGATCGCCCTTACCTTCAACAGTATCGAAGTGTGAGAGGGGCCTGATCGAGAGATTGCAGATTGTTGGTTTTTGCCAAATGATGGTTAAGGCAAAGGACATGGGATGCGCACCGCACCGCCCCACCAAAAGCCTTTGGCGGCGCGGCTGAGAATTACGTACATTGAAAGGATATACTACAGAAAAAGTGTAACGAAGAAGACCCACTTCCTGAACGTTAGAACGATGAGAGGACTGCACCGCTTCTTGCCAACCGAACGGTTGTTAGGAAAAGATGGGGTCAGCTCGCCAATTGATTCGCAATTGATCCCAGTTATGTCTTGAATTGAAAAAGCCTCGCGAGTGGTCGAACTTTGCGTTTTAGGCCGCCTACGTACATATCGGGTTGGTTTATCGAACCAAGTTGTAACAGATTTTCAGAGGCTGTATGTTGATAACCCTCACTTTCAACGATATCGAAGGTTGAGAGGGTTTGGTTGTGAGATCCTAGATTCTTGGCTTTTACTTATTTTGCCTAGCAGTTGTTAAGAAGGAGGCAGCCAATCCCTGCTTCCCGGTACCCTCCCGAGACTTCGGCGTCGGGGAACTGGGCTACCTTACCGAAATGGGGTGGGTTGGATTAGTCCCCATTGGAAGGATTTAGAAGGAGAGGCCATTTGGAATACATTTAAGCGGCAGAACAGCTCCGCGTAAAATCCGAGATCACGGCAAGGGCATTCACCGTATGGAATTCTTGGATGTCTTCATAGTGGTCAGGGGCGACGTGCCCTTATGGCTGAGGATGCCCATGTAGCCGAAGCAGAGGCCGCAGCGGGCGCATTGTAGTGTTTTGGCCGTTGCGAAGATCGACTTTGGAGTTGTGTTACTCCATTTTAGGGAGTCTTTAGTTGGTTTGCAGTCAAAGCGCAATTTTGATGCAAGCCTGAAGTGGGCGATGGTGAAACCTCTGGATAAGCCCACGCCGAGCAGCAACGACAAGGGATAGTTCAGCCCAGTGCAACATCACATATCGTATATACGTGCAACATGGGGGGCAAATCTACCTGAAATACGGTATTTTGAAAAATAAAGGCACGAATGGTTTGCTTTTTAGGAAATAATGGTTACATTTGATATAAGGCCTGAGAATTGTTTTGAGTACCTTCTAAACTTCACCCTTTTTTGGGCAATGCTTGCTTCAGCCTGCTCTTGGCAGTTGCGGGATCGAATTCTGCTTGTGTCATTCGTTAAGTAACGGGTTAATATTCTTATCGTATGTATTTCTTCACGGAACTTACCCAACTAGATACTCAGTTAAATAGTGAAATCTATGGGCCAGATGCAACGGATTTTACTACGAAGTTTGAGATTGGGGCCAATCTCAAACTGGCAGCCAAGGCAAAGACATTCGCATGTCAAGATGCATTGATGATCGTGCTTCCACAAGCTGGAAGCACTACACTTGTAAACGCAATCCTACGCCCGATTCAGGCTTTGGAGATTGATTTTCAACCCGTACAGTACTATGTTTACAGAGGCCTCTTGGCAAGTAGCTTTGTAGATTCTGGGGGTACGAATGTTGCTCCAAACGTTTTAGCGACGAATTCGGAATTATTGGAGAAATTCTGGAAGAACTGGGGGAACTACGTAACTGAAACTGGCTACACTGGTGCCGCACCTACCCCAAGGCAGGCATTTGGATACGATACGGTGACCAACCTCGCCGATGACATCTTGATTGAGAATATTTTCAACAACACCACGGCAAATGCGAGTGCGATCATGGTTGAAGCTGGAGAGTGGATCGGCGACTTTGATCATGTAGGGAAAATTAGATTTGAGATCATCATCGGCAGCGAACATAACAATGATATTGATGCTGGTAATCCAGATTATCTCAGGATGGATCTTAAGTATCTGAGGGAAGCCAAACACATCGTTGATGTGACCAATATCAACCCCATTTCGGGAACATTGACCACCGATGAACTCGCTTTTAAGTTGAAAGTGAGGCGAGAGGAGATCCTCTCGTATATCGATCCTGCGGCGTTTTTTGGAATGCACTATGATAGAGGTGTATTTGAGCGATATGATGATAACGGCTCGCTCGAAAAGCGGAAAAGAAAAAAGCAAGACCTATACAACGATATCGTTTCCAAATTTTATACAAAGAATAGAGTGTATATAGATATTCGTAGCGAATATGGGTATTCGTATAACTTCTACGGGAACTATCAAATGATAGGAACAAATGCCCTTCTAAGGGTAAAGTCTGATTCTGCACCTAGTTTCATCGATGACTTGTATTATACCAATGAGTGGCCAATATTCTTTGATCAAAATTGGGTCAGTACCAACCCAATGAACCGCGTGTTGTTGCAGTTCAGGGTGGGGAATGAAAACCCTAACCCCATACTCTATCTGGAAACACCGAGTCTCAAAAATCGATTCAATAAGAAGAAATTTGCCGATTGGGATAATTTGCCGCAGACGACCAGTCCAGACTGGACTGACTCTTTGACGTTGCGCTTTCCCAATGTTGCTGGGGGATCTGGAGCCAATATTGCACATTACTTGAAGCTTCAGTATTTCCGCAAGCAAGATTATGCCGGCGCAGCACCCACAAAAGTCTTGAAGGCCGTTCATAACCTAGACACGACGTTTGGAAGTCTTCGGATGCCATCGATTGACGGTTTGGCAGCTACTTTCCGACACAATAAATCGTCTCGCCTACAGTTTGTTCGCGGGGGAGACTTCAACTATGCAGCCTACCCTGAATCCTATGTGGATGCTAGCAACAACATCTTGTTTCTGACGTCGATCGAGTATGCCAATAAGAAGACAAATGCGAAACGACCCAAAAAACTTGTGATCGGCAATACGGTCACTGAGAGTCCAGCCTTCCCACAAGACATGGCTTTTGACAAGGTGTTGCTGCATGAAAATGTGGGTACGATCGGTTCTCCGGTCTATTCAGATGTCTATGTATTGAACTTGGTAAACTATTACAGCAAGCGGAAGAACTCCACACATTTGGAAGATGTCTTTGCGCTCGGCTTAGCCCAATCGGAATATGATGCGTTGCTCGCATTGGCAGATGCATCGCTGAGCCGTCACCATCCATGTTTTTTGGTTTTTGAATCCGTGAGCCATTTGCCTGAGCAAGACGGGATTGACTACCAGAAGTACAAATTGAGTGTACAAGGGTTGGATTCATCGGGCAATGTTCAAAAAGTGGCGCCATCGCCAGGAAACGAGATTTTTGTCTATACGATGGGTGGGCAGGTCTTTGGGACGAAGGCCTTTGTGGCAGCAAGTGCTGTGCCTGTGGGCTACCCCGACCCAGCGCTGATCAAGCAATGGGATCACGTGGGGACTTGGAATTATGTTGCACTAGGTGGCCTCAAGATCGAAGTGGATGATTTCGACAATAGTTCTGATGTGACGGCACCATTCAAAGTTGATTTGACCGCGCATGTGATGTACCCCACTGACTATGAAGGCGTAACCGATCCGGTAAATATCAGTGCAGAGAAATCCTCCTATCCTTTGATAGTAGTCGTGCATGGAAATGGGCAATTCTTCGCCGATTATGATCGAATACTCAGGCACCTTGCGAAGAATGGGTTCATCACCGCAAGCATCGATTGTACTTTGCTCTCCAATCGTGCGCTGCTTGAGACTTTCTCTACCACCCATCCTACATATCCGAATTACTTTTTCATAAGGGAAGGTTTTTATGGATATAACCCCACGCTGGGTGAAATTTGTAAGTTTGATTATGTTTCGCTAACCTTTCCTGCTTCGAATATAACTTCTTGGAGTACCCCTACAGATTTTACCATCGTCACGGTTGGACTTAAGGAGTACGTTGAGTTCAAGCCAAGTCTTGATCGCCTCAAGGGCATGAAACAATGTATTTGCCCTGCCCTCTGCAGCCATACCATGTTGTTTTGCAACAGCCTCAAGACTTGGCTTGGCGGGGCCGGTCTATGTGATCGGCACGGAAGTTCC